>NZ_QTKI01000298.1:0-6177 GCF_010820945.1 Rhodopseudomonas sp. BR0C11 | reverse complement strand
CCACGAATTGCGGGCGCTGACCATGTCGGGCGACCGCGTCGGCGCGCTGCAGTTCGGCGGTGAGGATGTCGTCACCCTCGGCGCGGACGATGTGGTGGTGCTGGCGGTGCCGCCGCGTCCGGCGGCCTCGTTGCTGCCCGGCCTGAAGACGCCGCAGGAATACCGCGCCATCGTGAATGCGCATTTCAACTATGCGCCGCCGCCCGGCATGCCGGCCCTGACCGGGGTGATCGGCGGGGTGGTGGAATGGCTGTTCGCGTTCCCGAACCGGCTGTCGGTCACAATCAGCAATGGCGACCGGCTGGTCGACGCGCCCCGCGAGCAGCTGGCGACTGAAGTTTGGGGCGAAATCTGCAAGATCGCCGGGATCTCGGCCAATCTGCCGCCGTGGCAAATTGTCCGCGAGCGCCGCGCGACGTTCGCGGCTACACCGGCGCAGAACGCCCTGCGCCCCGGGCCGGTCACCCAGTGGAGAAACCTATATCTCGCAGGCGATTGGACTGATACGGGGTTACCGGCGACCATCGAAGGATCGGTCCGGTCCGGCAACCGTGCCGCGGACCTGGTATTGGCCGCCGGGCACACCTGATCCGGCCCTCAACACGGAGACTCAGCAGATAAAATGGATTCCGGCAGCTACACGACTGGTGTCGGGCGCAACGCGCTCGAAGCTTCGATCGATGCGGCGCGTAGCGCGCTGCTGAACTATCGTCGCGATGACGGCCATTGGGTGTTCGAACTCGAGGCCGATTGCACCATTCCTGCCGAATACGTGCTGCTGCGGCACTACCTCGGCGAGCCGGTCGACGCCGCGCTCGAAGCCAAGATCGCGGTGTATCTGCGCCGCATCCAAGGCGCCCATGGCGGCTGGCCGCTGGTCCACGACGGCGACTTCGACATGAGCGCCAGCGTGAAGGGTTACTTCGCGCTGAAGATGATCGGCGACAGCATCGATGCCCCGCACATGGTGCGGGCGCGCGAGGCGATCCGCTCGCGGGGCGGCGCGATCCATTCCAACGTCTTCACCCGGTTCCTGCTGTCGCTGTACGGCGTGACCACTTGGCGCGCGGTTCCGGTGCTGCCGGTTGAGATCATGCTGCTGCCGAGCTGGTCGCCGTTCACGCTGACCAAGGTCTCGTATTGGGCTCGCACCACGATGGTGCCGCTGCTCGTGCTGTGCGCGCTGAAGCCGCGGGCCAAGAACCCCAAGGGCGTCGGCATCGACGAGCTGTTCCTGCAGGACCCGAAGACGATCGGCATGCCGGCCAAGGCGCCGCATCAGAACTGGGCGCTGTTCAAGCTGTTCGGATCGATCGACGCCGTGCTGCGCGCGATCGAGCCGGTGATGCCGAAGGGCATCCGCAAGCGGGCGATCGACAAGGCGCTCGCCTTCATCGAGGAGCGGCTCAACGGCGAGGACGGCATCGGCGCGATCTTCCCGCCGATGGCCAACGCCGTGATGATGTACGAGGCGCTCGGATATCCCGAGGACTATCCGCCGCGCGCCAGCCAGCGCCGCGGCATCGATCTGCTGCTGGTCGATCGCGGTGACGAAGCCTACTGCCAGCCCTGCGTGTCGCCGGTGTGGGACACCGCGCTCGCCAGCCACGCGGTGCTCGAGGCGGACGGCCACGAGGGCGCCAAATCGGTGCGGCCGGCGCTCGACTGGCTGCTCCCCCGCCAGGTGCTCGACGTCAAGGGCGACTGGGCCGTGAAGGCCCCGAACGTCCGCCCCGGCGGCTGGGCGTTCCAGTACAACAATGCCCACTATCCGGATCTCGACGACACCGCGGTGGTGGTGATGGCGCTCGACCGGGCGCGCAAGGACCAGCCCAATCCTGCCTATGACGCCGCGATCGCCCGCGCCCGCGAGTGGATCGAGGGGATGCAGAGCGATGACGGCGGCTGGGGTGCCTTCGACATCAACAACACTGAGTACTATTTGAACAATATCCCGTTCTCGGACCACGGCGCGATGCTCGATCCGCCGACCGAGGACGTCACCGCGCGCTGCGTTTCGATGCTGGCTCAGCTCGGTGAGACGATCGACAGCAGCCCGGCGCTGGCACGTGCGGTCGGCTATCTGCGCGACACCCAGCTTGCCGAGGGTTCGTGGTACGGCCGCTGGGGCATGAATTACATCTACGGCACCTGGTCGGTGCTGTGCGCCCTCAACGCCGCCGGCGTCCCGCATGCCGATCCGATGATCCGCAAGGCGGTGGCCTGGCTGGAGTCGGTGCAGAACCGCGACGGCGGCTGGGGCGAGGATGCCGTCAGCTACCGACTGGATTACCGCGGCTACGAAAGTGCCCCCTCGACCGCCTCACAGACGGCATGGGCCTTGCTTGCCCTGATGGCTGCGGGTGAGGTCGATCATCCCGCCGTGGCACGGGGCATCGAGTACCTGAAAAGCACACAGACCGAAAAAGGACTGTGGGACGAGCAGCGTTACACGGCGACGGGCTTCCCGCGGGTGTTTTATCTGCGGTATCATGGCTATTCGAAGTTCTTCCCGCTCTGGGCGCTGGCGCGGTACCGGAACTTGCAGGCCACGAACAGCAAGTTGGTAGGGGTCGGAATGTGATTCTGGGGGCAGTGGACGACCAGGCCGCGGCGCATCGCCAAGATCCGCGGCCGGTACTGATTGTGACGGGCCTGATTCAGGAAGCACGTATCGCGGCGGGGCCGGGCCTCACCGTTATCTGCAGCAGCAGCGATCCGAAGCAATTGCGCGCGATCATGGCGGATTTCGACCCATCGTCGATCCGCGGCGTAATCAGCTTCGGCGTCGCCGGGGGACTGGATCCCGCTCTCGAGGCAGGTGACATCGTCATCGCCACCGAGGTTGTGGCGGGTGAACGCCGCCGGGCCTCGGAAGTTGCACTGACCGACGAATTATTGCGGAGCGCCGGGCTCGGCCGTCAGCGCGTCGTGCGCGGCGGTCTGGTCGGAGCCGAACAGGTGATCGCGGCGCGCACCGCCAAGGCGGCGCTGCGCTCGGAGACCGGTGCGGCGGCGGTCGATATGGAAAGCCACATCGCCGCCGATTTCGCCGCTGCGGCCAACCTGCCGTTCGCGGCGCTGCGGGTCATCAGCGACCCGGCGGGCCGCAGCCTGCCGCAGGTCGTCTCCACCGCGATCAAGCCGAACGGCGAGATCGATCTGCGCAAGGTGCTGCGCGGCATCGCCCGTCACCCGACCTCGATCCGCTCGCTGGTGTCGACCGGCATCGACTTCAACCGCGCGCTACGCTCCTTGCGCGGCTGTCGGAACTTCGTGCAGCAAGCCGTGCTCGGCCGAGGCGGACTCGTCGCCGAGATCTGAGCGGATTGTGCGCCGCCGGTGAGGGCGGCGCGGACGTGGCTAGCGCCGATGACGCGCTGATCCAGGGCGCGTCGTGAGGCTCGTCGAACCTCACGTCCTGATTTCGTCTTTCAGCCAATCCAGGAACCGGCCGAGATAGCGCGGGTCCGCGCGCGAGGTCGGCTGAGCGAAATACTTCTCGCCCTTCACGACCACGTCGGGAAACGGGCAGACCAGCCGCCACTCCGGTTTTCCCGGAAAGAACTCCTTTGGCGCGACGATCGAGCCAAATCCCTCGCGCACCGCATGCATCGCGACGAACATGTGGTCGAAACGGTGGCCGCCTTCGAACAGATGGTCGCGCATTCCCGCTTTCTGCAGCCACGCTTCCCAATGCCCCGGCCGGGTGGCTGAGGTGATCAACGGAAATGCGAGAAGATCCTCCGGCTTCTCGATGGTCCTCTCCTGAACCAGATCCAGGCTGCAGACCGGTGTCAGGTGCTCTTCGAACAACGGCGTCGATGCCTTCGAAGGTCCGCCGATCTTCTCGCTGCTGCCCCGGGTGATCAGGAGATCGTGGGAGGCCACGTCCGGCGTTTGCCCCGTCATCCGGGTCGAAATCCACACCGCCAGATCGGGATTGGCTTTCTCGAACCGCTTCAGTCGCGGCATCAGGAAATACATCGCGAATGTCGACGGCGCTTCGACCGCCAGCACCGCCTTGCTGCGCCGACGACGGACGTACTGGCAGGCGGCTTCGATATTGCGGAACGACTGGCTCAGCTGCTCCGCCAGCACGCTGCCATAGGGCGTCAGCGCCACGCTGCGGCCCTCGCGGGTGAAGACCTGTTGCCCGAGCCAGTCCTCAAGCAGGCGCACCTGCTTGCTGACGGCGCCGTGGGTGACGCCCAGCTCCTCGGCGGCCGCACTCAGACTGTCGCTGCGCGCCGCCACCGCAAATGCCCGCAGGGCGCTCAGCGGCAGTTCTCGTTCTTTCACCATGACCTCCGTGTGACGATGGCGGCCGAAAGGGCTATCGGGTTTACGACTTATACTCACGTGTTTGTCGATTTTATTCGATCGATTCTCACATGTGAACGGCCTACCACCCGGGACGTCAGCCGCCACCCCAGGCGGCATTCAGAAACCCGGATGCCCCCATGACGACCCAGCCCTTGATCGAAGCCAACGGCCGCAGCTACGCTAGGCCGCTACGACCCGTTGTCGTGATCTGCCTCGACGGTTTCGACCCCGAATATCTGGAGCGCGGCATTGCCGACGGCGTCCTGCCGACGATCGGCGCACTCAGGGCGGGGGCCTATGTCGGTACGGCGCTGGCGACGGTGCCGACCACCACCAACACCAACAACACCTCGATCGTCACCGGCGTCTCTCCCGCCATCCACGGCATCAACGGCAATTACTATCTCGATGCCGACACCGGCGAAGAGATCATGGTGACGGATGCACGTCGCCTGCGCTGCGGCACCATTCTCGGTGCGATGAGCAGAGCGGGCGTGCGGACTGCGGTGGTCACCGCCAAGGACAAGCTCCTGAAGGTGCTTGCCTATGAGATGGACGGGATCGCCTTCTCATCCGAACACCCGAACGTTGCCGACCTCACCGCGCTCGGCTTCAAGAGCGGCGAGGAACTGGTCGGCCGGGGCCGGCCGGATCAGTACTCCGCCGACCTGTCGCTGTTTGCGCTCGACGCCGGCGTCAGGCTGATGGAGACCGCCAAGCCCGAGCTGATGTATCTGTCGACATCGGACTATGTGCAGCACAAGTACCAGCCGGGCGAGGCGGAATCGAACGACTTTCACGCAGCGGTCGATCGCCGCATCGCGCGGCTGATCGAACTCGGTGCGACCGTGGCTCTGACTGCCGATCATGGCATGGCCGACAAGTCCGATGCGGATGGCCGGCCCAACGTCGTCTATCTCGAGGACGCGCTGAACCAGAAGTTCGGTGCCGGCGTCGCGCGGGTGATCTGTCCGATCGCCGATCCGTTCGTCCGGCATCACGGCGCGCTCGGCGGCTTCGTGCGGGTCCACCTGCTCAAGCCTTGCGATATCGCGGCGATGATGACCTTTGCGCGGTCGCTGCCCGGCGTCGAGCTGGTGCTCGATCGCGCCACGGTGTGCGAACGCTACCAGTTGCCGCCGGATCGGGAAGGCGACTTCGCGGTGTTCACCGATCGCGGCACGGTGGTGGGCGCGCGGCGGGAAGATCATGATCTGTCGGCGCTCGGCGACCATCGCTTGCGCTCACATGGCGGGCTCGGCGAGCAGCGCGTGCCGTTTGTGCTGTCGCGCCCGCTCAAGCGGGACTACCGCGAGCGCGCGACTACAGGCGTGTTGCGCAACTACGACATCTTCGACTTCGCCCTGAACGGCGCCGACTAATCCCGCACGATTGCAGCCAAAGAGGAAATCGAGATGCGTGCACTTCGCACCGCTGTGATGGCGCTCGCCATCGGCACGGCCGGCATGACGGTCGGTCATGCCGAGACGCCGGTGATGGGGACCGGTTCGGCCTTCGCCGCGCCAATCTACATCAAATGGGCCGAACAACTGAAAGCAACCAAAGGTGTCGCGATCAACTACCAACCTTCGGGATCGTCGGTCGGACAACTCCAGGTGCTGAAGGGCCTAACGGATTTCGGAGCGTCGGATGTGCCGATGGAGGACAGCAAACTGAAGGAAGGGGACATCATGCAGTTCCCCACCGTCGTCGGTGGCTACGCCGTCGTGGTGAACATTCCCGGTGTCCTGCCCGGCAAGCTACGGCTCACCGCGCCTGTGCTGGCCGACATCTTCATGGGCGGCATCAAATCGTGGGATGACCCGCAGATCGTGCAGCTCAATCCCCGTC
>NZ_QTKI01000297.1:0-6191 GCF_010820945.1 Rhodopseudomonas sp. BR0C11 | reverse complement strand
GGTTACGTCGGCTGTGGCGCTTACTTCGCCTTCAGGAAGTCGGCGACTTCGAGCAGGATGAACTCGTTGTCGTCCGCCTTGTTCGGATCGCGGCTCGACGAGAACGGCAGGTTGTTGTCGTTGCCGACGATGATGTGGCGGTCGTCGACCTTGTCGACGTTCTCGATGGTGAAGAACGGGAACGCCAGCACGCCGTCGGTCAGCGGCTTCTTCGCCTTTTTGTCCGGATCGCGGATCTTCATCAGGTCGATGAAGCCGATCTTGTTCACCGGCTTGCCGGCGTTCGCATCGGTCAGCTCGATCTTGTAGACGCGCTTGAACTTGGCGAGATCGTTGAAGCAGTCGGTGCCGGTCTTGCCTTCGGGGCAGGCCTTGTCCTTGGTGCCTTCGCCGTTGTCACGCTCGATCACCAGGCCGTGGGTGGCGTCGATCATGTTGAAGTCGCCGATCGCGTTGCCGTTCTGCTCGAACACGTAGTGCCAGGAGCGGCCGGTGAACTTCTTCTGCGCGACGTCGAATTCGAGGATGCGCGAGGCTTCCTTGCCGTCGACCTTTTCCCAGTCCTTCTTGTCGGCGTCCCACAGCGGGCCTTCGAGCAGGCCGTACAGGAACTTGCCGTCCTTGGATGCGGCGAAGCCTTCGTAACCTTTGGAGCGCTTGAGATTGACGCCGGTGTAGGTCGTGCCCGGCGCGCCGGGCGACTGCACCGACCAATGATCCGGCGACTTGATCGGCTTGCCATCGGCCATGCTCTCATAGATGCCGATGATCTTGCCGGTCAGGTCGGCTTCGATGATGTAGGGGCCGAACTCGTCGCCGATCCAGAACCGGTCGCCGATGATCTGGAAGCCTTCGGTGTCGAAGTCGGCGCCGGTCAGATAGCGCTTGTCGGTGTCTTCGTGGACGATGCGGAACGGCACCTTCTTGTCCGGATCGTGCAGGAACACGGTCTGCTTGCGGTCGACCGTGCCGGTCGCCCAGTCGATCTTGTAGTTGTCGAGATACAGCATCGAGTCGGCCGAGTTGTAGCGCGAGCCGAAACCGTTGTCGGTCAGCACCCAGAAGGTGCCGTCCGGCATCGCCTTGATGCCGGAATGGCCCTGCAGCGGCTGGCCCTTGAACGGCACCGACACGCCGGTCGGACGGCCGTTGGACTTGCCCATCACGCTGCCCTGCGCTTCGACGCGCTGCCCGGTGGTGTACTTGCCCGAGGTTTTCAGATCGGCCGGCGCATCGGCCGGCGCGTCGACGAACGAGGCCGCCGGCAGCACCGCATGGCCGGCGAGGGTGGCGGGAAATTCGCCTTCGGATTGCGCCAGCGCGGCGGACGTTGCCAGCGCAAAGACCGCGACCGAACCGAGCAGTAGTTTTCGCATGAACAGCCTCCAGGAATGGAAAGCCGGTCTTGTGGCGGCGCTCGGTCACAGAGGCCTGACGGATCGATGAAGCGACGATGACGGGCCCTGCGACCAATTGGCCACCCGCCGCCGAGCTCGGCTTTGACTCCCCCGGCCGGCGATCCTATTTAGAAGCGTTCTAAATTTGCGGGTGCAGAAATGAAGGCGTTTTCCGACCTCACCGAGCGTGAAATCCTGGCCGTCGCCATCTCGGGCGAGGAGGAAGACAGCCGGATCTATCTGGCGTTCGCCGAGGATCTGGCCGAGCGATACCCCGATTCCGCGCGCGTGTTCACCGAGATGGCGCAGCAGGAGAAGGGCCATCGCCACATGCTGCTGCGGATGTACGAGCAGCGGTTCGGGCCGGATCTGCCGCCGATCCGCCGCGAGGACGTCAAAGGCTTCATCCGCCGCCGCCCGATCTGGCTGACCCGCAATCTGCCGCTCGACCGCATCCGCAAAGAAGCCGAGACGATGGAGTTCGAGGCGCAGCGCTTCTACGAGCGCGCCGCCGAACGGGCGACCGACGTCCACATCCGCAAGCTGCTGTCCGACCTCGCCGAGTTCGAGAAGCGTCACGAGCAGCGCGCCACCCAGCTCACCGACAAGATCCTCACCCCCGATGCGCGCAGCGCCGAGGATCACGCGGCGCGGCGGATGTTCGTGCTGCAATACGTCCAGCCCGGTCTCGCCGGTCTGATGGACGGTTCGGTGTCAACGCTCGCACCGCTGTTCGCCGCCGCCTTCGCCACCCATCAGAACTGGCAGACCTTCCTGGTTGGTCTCGCCGCCTCGATCGGCGCCGGCATCTCGATGGGCTTTGCCGAAGCGCTGTCCGACGACGGCTCGATGACCGGGCGCGGCTCGCCGTGGCTGCGCGGCGGCATCTGCGGACTGATGACCACGATCGGCGGCCTCGGTCACACGCTGCCGTATCTCGTCCCGGATAGTTGGGCCAACGCGTTCTGGATCGCGACCGGCATCGCCGCGCTGGTGGTGTTTGTCGAGCTGTGGGTGATCGCTTACGTCCGCGCCAGATACATGGACACGCCGTTCCTGCACGCGGTGTTCCAGATCGTGCTGGGCGGCGTCATTGTGCTCGGTGTCGGCATCCTGATCGGCGGTGCTTAGTCGCGGTGCTACACGCGGCGTTAGACCTAAGTCTTAGTCGGGAACCGGCTTTCCTCGTAACCGCACGAGGCGTTTGCTTAAACAATTCCAAATAGCCGGCAATCAGCATGGGGCTCTCCTAGGAGTGCCTCATGTCGTTCTCGTTCAAATCCATCCGCAAAATTCAGGTCAAGATTGCGCTGGTCGCGGGCCTCTGCCTGACCGGCGCCAGCCTGATCCTGATCGGCTACAGCGTCCTGTCGGCGCAGAGCACGCACCACTACGTCACCGCCGAGGTGATGAAGCTGGTCGATCAGCAGACCAAGGAAAGCCTGCTCAACCGCGCCACCTCCGAAGCCTCGGTGATCAAGGCCGAGCTCGACCTCGGGCTCGACTCCGCGCGCAACATGGCGCACGCCTTCGAGGTGCTGGCCGACCCGAACAATGCGGGCACCACCGACGGCAACCGCCGCCTGCAGCTCAACGCGGTGCTCAAGAACACGCTGGAGCAGAACCCGGCGTTCAACGGCACCTACTCGGCCTGGGAGCCGAACGCCCTCGACGGCAACGACGTCGCGTTCAAGGGCCGCCAGACGATGGGTTCGGATAACACCGGCCGCTTCCTGCCGTATTGGACCCGCAGCGCCAGCGGTTCGATCGCGGTGCAGCCGCTGGTCGAATACGACAGCCAGGAGCGGCATCCGAACGGCCTGGTGAAGGGCGCGTGGTTCATCAATCCCAAGGCGACCGGCAAGGAGAACATCCTCGGCCCGCTGCCCTACATCGTGCAGGGCAAGGCGGTGTTCCTCGCCACCATGTCGGTGCCGATCAAGATCGACGGCAAGTTCGTCGGCGTCGCCGGCGCGGACTACAATCTCGACTTCGTGCAGAAGCTCGCCACCCAGGCCAACCGCTCGTTGTTCGGCGGCAAGGGCAAGGTCGCGATCCTCAATGACACCGGCCTGATCGTCGCCAACAGCGCCAATCCGGAATCGATCGGCAAGGCAGCATCGAGCGCCGATCCGCGCTGGTCGGAGAGCCTGGCGATCGTCAAAGAAGGCAAGGGCACGGTGCTCGACGATCCGAAATGGGATAACGTCGAGGTCTACTCGCCGATCTCGGTGGGACGGACCGGCACGCCGTGGTCGGTGCTGATCTCGGTGCCGCGCAAAGTGGTGCTGGCCTCGGCACATGAGCTCGACACCGCGCTGAACGACCGCGCCAATTCGGCGATGTTCTGGCAGCTCGGCGCCGGCATCCTGGTTGTTGTGCTCGCCATCACGGTGATCGCGTTCGCAGCCCGCAGCATCGCCCGTCCGATCGGCGATTGCGCCACCTTCGCGGACGGCATCGCCAAGGGCGAGCTCGACCAGAAGCTGGCGATCGAACAGGCCGACGAAGTCGGCGTGCTCGCCGCCTCGCTGCGCACCATGCAGGGCGAGCTCAAACGCAGCATCGCGCAGCGTGCGGAGGATCAGGCCAGCGCCGATCTGGCGCGCCGTCGCGACATGAACGACATGGCCGACAAGTTCGAATCCGCGGTCGGCAAGATCGTCGAGACGGTGTCGTCGGCCTCGACCGAACTCGAAGTCTCGGCCGGCCGGCTGACGACGACGGCCGAGCGCTCGCAGCAACTGACCTCGATGGTCGCCTCCGCGTCCGAAGAAGCCTCGTCGAACGTGCAGTCGGTTGCGACGGCGACCGAAGAGATGTCGGCCTCGGTCGACGAGATCAGCCGGCAGGTGCAGGAGTCCTCGCGTATCGCCAACGAGGCGGTCAACCAGGCTCAGAAGACCAACGACCGCGTCGGCGAGCTCGCCAAGGCTGCGACCCGGATCGGCGATGTGGTCGAACTGATCAACACCATCGCCGGCCAGACCAACCTCTTGGCGCTCAACGCTACGATCGAGGCGGCGCGCGCCGGCGAGGCCGGCCGCGGCTTCGCCGTGGTGGCCGCGGAGGTCAAGCAGCTCGCCGAGCAGACCGCCAAGGCGACCGGCGAGATCAGCGCGCAGATCAGCGGCATCCAGTCGGCCACCGGCGAGTCGGTGACGGCCATCAAGGAGATCACCGACACCATCGGCCACATCTCCGAGATCGCCGGGTCGATTGCGTCCGCTGTCGAGCAGCAGGGCGCTGCGACCCGCGAGATTTCGCGCAACATCCAGCAGGCGTCGCGCGGCACCAGTCAGGTGACCGGCAATATCAGCGACGTGCAACGCGGTGCCAGCGAGACCGGCAGTGCGTCGTCGCAGGTGCTGGCGGCGGCGCAGTCGCTCGCCGGCGACAGCAATCTGCTCCGGCGCGAAGTCGCGCGCTTCCTGGACACCATCCGCGCCGCCTGACCTGGCTGACGTCAGTTGCGGTTACGCGCTCGGCGCCGCCGTCTCGCACGGCGGCGCCGCAGTATTTTAGAGTGTAAGTAACAAGTGACAGGCATCTTCGTCTTTCGTCGCTACGGACTCATACGTAGCCCGCGATTAACGAAGATTGATACGCGCGTAGGTAGTATCGATCTGCCGCGATTGGCGTGATGCCCGGCGTTCAACGGCGAACCCCACCATCGAAATCGGACCATTAGATTTCCTGCGGCCTGTTCCGTTCTCGGAACAGGCGCGCGTCGCCGTCGCTCGTTGAAATACGCCAATCAGGAGCCGGCGATGTCTCTCAAGATCCGTGTATTGCTGCCGTTGATCGTTCTCGCGCTCGCGGCCACCGCCATGACGCTCGCCGGATTCGAGGCGCGCGACGCGGTGATCCGCCGCCGCCAGTCCGAAGCCTTCGTCGAGGTCAATCGCATCTCGCAGCTGCTATTGAAGAGCGCCGGCCGGTGGGCGCTGGAACGCGGCCTGAGCAACGCGGCGCTCAATGCCCCGGAGCCGACCGATCCCGAGCGCCGCGCCGACATCGCCAAGGCCCGTACCTCCGGCGACACCGCATTCGCCGAGGCGCTGCGGCTGATCGGCGATGTGCCGCAGATGAAGGCCGGCGGCGCCGCGATCACCGCGGCGCAGCGCGCCCAGCAGGATCACGGCGCCCTGCGTCCGCGTGTGGACGAAGCCATTGCCAAGCCGGCGTCCGCACGCGATGCGGAGGTGGTGCGCGGCACCTTCGGCATCATCACCCGCAGCATCGATGTCGCCGGCAATTCGCTGCGCAGCACGCTGGAGACGCTGACCGATCCGCCGTCGGTGGCGCTGGCGCAGATGATCCGGCTCCGGCATCTGGCGGCGGTGATGGCCGAAAATGCCGGGCGAGAGCGCGCTTATCTCGGCGCCAAGGTCAGCGCCCGGGCCAAGTTCACGCCTGCTGAGATGGGCGAGATCTCGGCGTTCCGCGGCCAGATCGATCTGGCGTGGCCGATGATCGCCGCATTGAAGCAGCGCACCGACACGCCGGCCGCGGTGATCGACGCGATCCGCAGCGTCGATGCCGATTACTTCGGAACCTATGTGCAGGTCCGGAGCAGCGTGCTCGCCGCCAGCGACACCGGCGCCTATCCGCTCAGCGGCAGCGACTACATCGCCCGCGCCACCGACGGGGTCGAGACCATCCTCAAGCTCGCCGGCGCGATCGGCCAGGCGGCCGATGCCGAAGCCGCTGCGGATTCCGCCCACAGCAGTTCGCGCCTGATCCGGGCGCTGGCCGCACTCGGCGCCGCGGGCGCGCTGGTGGTGATCAGCC
>NZ_QTKI01000296.1:0-6206 GCF_010820945.1 Rhodopseudomonas sp. BR0C11 | reverse complement strand
GCCGGTGGCGACGGTGTTCATCGCCCCGGCAACCAAGACGCCGCTGTCGTTCGGCCATCTGCTGGTGATCCTCGGCATCGCGCTGCTGACCTCCAAGGGCGCCCACGGCGTTCCCGGATCGGCGATCGTGGTGCTGGCCGCGACGCTGTCGGCGGTGCCGGATATTCCGCTGATCGGCCTCGTGCTGGTGCTGTCGGTCGACTGGTTCGTCGGCATCGCCCGGGCGCTCGGCAATCTCGTCGGCAACTGCGTGGCGACCGTGGTGATCGCTGCCTGGGAGGGCGACATCGACCGCGCCCAGGCAAAACGCGTGCTGAACGGCGAAGTCACAACCGACACCGCCGCAATCCTCGACGCGCCGATCGCCGAAGCCTCTGCCTGACCGCCCAGCCTGATACCAAGAAACGCAGGGAGACCGCGATGAACGCCCCGATCTACAACCCGGCTTGCGGCGGGCTGCCGCCGCAGAGCACGCTGCATACCGGCCGCGCGGTGTTCACCGAGGCCTATGCGGTGATCCCGCACGGCGTGATGAGCGATATCGTCACCAGCCTGCTGCCCGGCTGGACCAATACCCGCGTCTGGATTCTGGCGCGGCCGCTGTCCGGTTTCGCCGAGACCTTCGCGCAATATCTGGTGGAGGTCGCGCCCGGCGGCGGCAGCGACCATCCGGAGCCGGATCCGCAGGGCGAAGGCGTCGTCTTCGTGGTCGGTGGTACGCCGAGCCTCGAACTCGGCGGCAAGTCCCATGCGCTGCGTCCCGGCAGCTACGCCTATCTGCCGCCCGGCTGCGACTGGCGGCTGCATAACGCGGGCGCCGAGCCGGCGCGCTTCCACTGGATTCGCAAGGCCTACGAACCCGTGCCCGGTCTTGCTGCGCCGGACGCCTTCGTCACCCATGAGTCCGAGATCGAGCCCGCCGGCATGACCGGCACTGGTGGCACCTGGGCGACGACGCGGTTCGTTTCCCCGGAGGATTTGCGCCACGACATGCACGTCAACATCGTCACGCTGCAGGCCGGCGCCTCGATTCCGTTCGAGGAAACCCATGTGATGGAGCACGGGCTGTTCGTGCTCGAAGGCAAGGCGGTGTATCGGCTCAACCGCGACTGGGTCGAAGTCGAGGCCGGCGACTTCATGTGGCTGCGCGCGTTCTGCCCGCAGGCCTGCTACGCTGGCGGTCCGGGTCGCTTCCGGTATCTGCTGTACAAGGACGTCAACCGTCACCCGGCGCTCGGCCGCCGCGGGCTCGGACGATGACCGCGACCGTGCGAAAGATCGTGGCGCAGCCGCTGACGGCGGCGGTGTTCGCGCCGTTCGGCCAGGTGATCGATACGGCGCAGGCCTCTTCGCGTCCGATGAACGCCGGCATGGCAAGGCGCTTCCACGATCTTGCCGAGATCGAGGTGATCGGCGACGGCGCGCGCGTGGTGGTCGGCCTGGTCGAGGCACAGCCTTACGCGATGCCGCTGTGGCTCAACCTGGTCGAGCGCCATCCGCTCGGCGCCCAGGCGTTCGTGCCGCTTAACGCCGCGCCGTTTCTGGTGGTGGTCTGCCCGGATGAAGCCGGCAAGCCCGGCGCGCCGCAGGCCTTCGTCACCGCCCCGCATCAGGGCATCTGCTACGCCCGCAACATTTGGCACAGCGTGCTGACGCCGTTCGGCGCCGCGCAGGATTTCGTGGTGATCGACCGCAGCGGGCCGGGCGTGAATCTGGAAGAGCACGTGTTCGACGAACCGTGGATCGTGCACCTGCCGACCTGCCATTGACGCTGCGGCTCTGCGACGAGCCGCGCCGGACGTCACGTCGCTGGCGGCTAGCGTAATTCTGGCTTCGACAGAATCAGGACCGCGCTTCTGAGCGGTCGTTAGCTTGCAGGACCTCATGGTTCGAGACGGCGCTTCGATCTGACGCGGAACTGCTCTACGGCCGCTCAAACGTGATGCTGTAGCCGAACGCGTTGCCGGTGCAGCGCAGCTCCCGAAATCCCGCGGCCGAAACCCGCTCGCGAACGCGGCGGCGGGAGACGTAGTGCGGATCGAATACGCTCTCGGCGACCAGCAGACGGCCGCCGGGGCGCAGCATGCGATGCACCGACGGAAAGATCTCGGTGCCGCGCGGAAATTCGCCGAGTGCCATCACCATCACGGCCGCATCGAGCGAGCCCGCCGCGACGGCTGCGTCCCGCACGTCGGCGCGGAGCGGGCGGATGTTGGTCAGCCCTTCCGCCTCAGCCTTGGCGACCACCTTCGCCAGCATGCCGTCCTGAATGTCGAGCGCGGTCACTTGGCCGCTGGGTCCGACAGCGCGCGCCAGCGGAAGCGTCACCCGTCCGGGGCCGCAGCCGATGTCGATCGCATGGTCGCCCGACCGCAGCTGTAATTGAGCCACGACCTGTTCGGAGCGCGTGGCGCGCGCCAGCGGGTTCTCCATCTCCACCAGCCAGGCGATCTCCGACGGGCAAGGCAGCACCGTCCGCCTGGACGCCATCCGCCAGCCCACCCAGAGGGCCGGCAGCACCAACAGAACAAGAAAACCCGACATCACCGATCCGTTCGCACGCGCATTCGAGCGCAGCAGTGCAGCCTGCGGGACGCGGTGTAAAGCGGGCAGGCGAGGTGTGATGACAGGGGCGAGACGTGGTGACGTCCGGCCGAGGGCTACGGATCCAGCTCGGTGTCCCAGTACAAGTAATCGAGCCAGCTCTCGTGCAGATAGTTCGGCGGGAACAGTCGGCCGTTGCGATGGAGCTGATGCACCGTCGGGGCGAATGCGGTCTGGCGCGGAAACATCTTGGCTTGTTCGGGCGTCAGATTGCCCTTGCGCAAGTTGCACGGCGAGCAGGCGGCGACGACGTTTTCCCAGGTGGTCTGGCCGCCCTTGGAGCGGGGGATGATGTGATCGAAGGTGAGATCTTCGGGCGCGCCGCAATACTGGCAGACGAACCGATCGCGCAGGAACACGTTGAACCGGGTGAAGGCCGGATGCGTGGTCGGTTTGACGAAGGATTTCAGAGAGACGACGCTGGGAAGCCGAAACTCGTGGTTCGGACTATGCACCGCGCGGTCGTAATGGGCGACAATATTGACGCGATCAAGAAACACCGCTTTGACCGCGTCCTGCCACGACCAAAGCGACAACGGATAGTAGCTGAGCGGCCGGAAGTCCGCGTTGAGCACCAGCACCGGCCAACCGCCATGTGAGACATGCGCGTTCAAGAAACGCTCCTGACCCCCGTCGATCGACGCTGCGAAGCAGCATGCGAAGGCATACTACAGTCAGCGTGACGGGCTTGTGAAGGGCGATGCAGAAATGTCTCTCCCGCAGGGCGGGATTTCAGCCCAAGCTGGAGCGCATAAGCAGCAGACGTATTCCAGAAACCCGTCGCTTTAGAGGTGTTTGTTCCATTTTTACCCGCCGCGTTGACGGGGCCGCGGCGGCCTAGCAGATTGCCCAGTGACAGTTCCCGTAAATCCGCCAACCTAAGTGAGGAGGCGTCATGTCCAGCGCAGCAACCGCATCGATCAAAGCCGTCGCAGAAGCACCCGCCCACCGTCCCGGCCGCGGCCGGGTGTACGAGTCGATCGCCGATGCTTACGGCGATACGCCGCTGGTACGTCTGAACCGGCTGCCGCAGCAGCACGGCGTCAACGCGACCATCTATGCCAAGCTCGAGTACTTCAATCCGGCGAGCAGCGTGAAGGATCGTATCGGTGCGGCGATGATCGCGGCGTTGGAGCAGGAAGGTATCATCAAGCCCGACACCGTGCTGATCGAGCCGACCTCCGGTAACACCGGTATCGCGCTGGCCTTCGTGGCGGCCGCCAAGGGCTACCGGCTGAAGCTGGTGATGCCGGAATCGATGTCGATCGAGCGCCGCAAGATGCTGGCGTTCCTCGGCGCCGAACTGGTGCTGACCGAAGCCGCCAAGGGCATGAAGGGTGCGGTCGCCAAGGCCGAAGAGCTGGTGGCGGCGACCCCGAACGCGGTGATGCCGCAGCAGTTCAAGAACCTCGCCAACCCGGCGGTGCATCGCCGCACCACCGCGGAAGAGATCTGGAACGACACCGACGGCGCGGTCGATATCTTCGTGGCCGGCGTCGGCACCGGCGGCACCGTCTCGGGCGTCGGCCAGGTGCTGAAGCCGCGCAAGGCGTCGCTGAAGGTGGTGGCGGTCGAGCCGGAAGAAAGCCCGGTGCTGTCGGGCGGCGCTCCCGGCCCGCACAAGATCCAGGGCATCGGCGCCGGCTTCGTGCCGGACATCCTCGATCGCTCGGTGATCGACGAGGTGGTCAAGATCCCAAGCGCCACCGCGATCGAAACCTCGCGCGCGCTGGCGCGGCACGAGGGCATCCCGGGCGGAATCTCGTCGGGTGCGGCGATCGCCGCTGCGATCGAGCTCGGCAAGCGGCCGGAAAACGCCGGCAAGACCATCGTGGCGATCGTGCCGTCGTTCTCGGAACGCTATTTGTCCACGGTGCTGTTCGAAGGCGTGTGATCGAACGCGTGCTGATGCTGAGGCCGGATGGCGGGTGTGCCCGCGATCCGGCTCCGCGCTGACTTAAGTCACTACCAGATCGGCGCCGGTGAGCCGGCGGTAGGCGTCGAGATAGCGCTTCGAGGTGGCGTCGACGATTTCGGCGGGCAGCTTCGGTGGCGGCGCTTCGCCGTTCCAGCGCCCAGCGCGGCGTTCGGCGTCGAGATAATCGCGCAGCGGCTGCTTGTCGAACGACGGCTGCGACCGGCCGGGCGCGTAGGTATCGGCCGCCCAGAACCGCGAACTATCCGGCGTCATCACCTCGTCGATCAGGATGATGCGGCCGTCCTTGTCACGGCCGAACTCGAACTTGGTGTCGGCGATGATGATGCCCTGCTCGCGGGCGACCTGTTCGCCCTGGGTGTAGATCGCCCGCGTCATGCTTTCGAGCGTGTAGGCGGCTTCGTCGCCGATGATCTCACGCATCCGCGCGATGGTGATGTTCTCGTCGTGGCCGGTCTCGGCCTTGGTGGCCGGCGAGAAGATCGGCGGCTCCAGCCGCTCGCTCTCCTTCAGCCCCTCGGCCAGCTTCTCGCCCGCCAGCGTGCCGGAGGCGGCATATTCCTTCCAGGCCGAGCCGGTGATGTAGCCGCGGATCACGCATTCGATCGGAAACACGGTGGGGCGCCGGCATAGCATGGTGCGGCCGGCCAGCGCCGCGCGATGGCCCTGCAGCGCCGGGACCGCGCCGATGATCTCGTCGATGTCGGCGCTGATCATGTGATGCGGCACCACGCCGCCGAGCTGGCCGAACCAGAAGGCGCTCACCTGGGTCAGCACCGCGCCCTTCATCGGAATGGTCTCGCCCATCACGACGTCGAAGGCGCTGATCCGGTCGGTGGTGACGAGCAGCAGCCGGTCGTCGTCGACGGCATAGATGTCGCGCACCTTGCCGCGGCCGATCTTGGTCAGCGGCAGGTCGCTCGAGAGCATCGTGGTCATGGGCGGTGTTCCAGGCAGAGACGGCCGTCGGTGCAGCCGGCGGCGGGATCGTTTCGGGCCCGCAGTCTATCATTCCGGCAGCGGAATGAACTCGCTCTCGTTCGGGACGGCGGCGAAACGGCCGGTTTTCCAGTCCTGTTTGGCTTGTTCGATGCGCTCTTTGCTGGACGAAACGAAATTCCACCAGATGTGGCGCGGCCCCTCCAGCGCATCGCCGCCAAGGAACATCATCCGCGTGTCCGTCTTTGCCCGGACAGTGATGCGGTCGCCGGGGCGGAAAATCAGCAGGGTCGGGCCGACGTGGCGCTCGCCGGCGATCTCCACCTCGCCGTCGACCACATAAATCGCGCGCTCCTCGTGGTCCGGATCGAGCGGCACCGCGGTGCCGGCCTTGGCGTTGACCTCGACATAGAACCACGGCGACACCATCGTCACCGGCGAGGCTTTGCCGAACGCCGAGCCGGCGATCACCCGGGCAGTGAAGCCGGCGTCCTGCACCATCGGCAGCGTCGCCGCGGCGAAATGCTGGAAGCTCGGCGCGATCTCTTCGGCAGCCTGCGGCAGCGCGATCCAGCTCTGCAGGCCGAGCATCGACTGGCCGTCCCGGCGCTCGACGTCGGGCGTCCGTTCGGAATGCGCGATGCCGCGACCGGCGGTCATCAGGTTCATCGCCCCGGGCGCGATCTCCTGGATGTTGCCCTCGCTGTCGCGGTGCCTGATCTTGCAG
>NZ_QTKI01000295.1:0-6219 GCF_010820945.1 Rhodopseudomonas sp. BR0C11 | reverse complement strand
CTTGAATACCGATCCGATCCCTGTTGCCGGGTGTGATCGGTTCCCCCCAAACCCCGCGCGCTTATAGCACGCGAGACGCTCTCCTGGCCAGTGAATCACGCATAGCTGGCGCCCCGATTTTGCTTGTTTTTCAGCGATCTAGGCGCCTGAAGGCGAGGAACCGGAGGGGCTTGGGAATGAATCCCCTTCCGCAGGTCAATAGGTCTCGAATTTGTCGATGATCCAGGTCTCGGCCAGGGCTGCCTGAGTCCATTCCTGGAACGCCGGCAGCGCCATCATCACTTCCATGTAGCCCTGCGCGATCGGGTCGACCTCGACCGCATAGGTGCGAAACCGGTGCACGACGGGCGCGAACATCGCATCGACGCCACTGAAGCGGCCGAACAGATACGGCCCGAAACGGCCGTAGCGGTGGCGGCAGTCGGTCCAGATCTCCTGGACCCGGGCGATGTCGGCACGCGCCGCATCCGATAGCGGCTTGGCGCCGACCGGCCGATGGATGTTCATGCCGCACTCGGTGCGGAGCGTGACGAAGCCGGAGTGCATCTCAGCCGCAACCGACCTCGCGTGAGCCCGCGCGGCGACATCGTCGGGCCAGAGTTGGGCCTTGGGGAAGCGCTCGGCGGCATATTCGATGATCGCCAGCGAATCCCAGATCGTGACGTCGCCGTCGACCAGCACCGGCACCTTGCCGGCGGGCGTGAAGGCGAGGATGCGGCGCTTGTCGGCGTCACCGGTGTAGAGCGGGATCACCACCTCATCGAATGTGACGCCGGTGGCCTTCAGGGCGATCCACGGCCGCATCGACCATGACGAGTAGTTCTTGTTGCCGATCACCAGCGTCCGCGCCATGGCCGAAAACTCCCTTCATCCCCGCAGCGATGCGTCCCTCGGCAATCAATCCACGGCCGGAGCGACTGTCAATCGGTCGAGGTTGCGGCGCGCCTGCCATTGCGGCACTGCATTGCCATGACCCCTCACGATTCGGCGCCTGCCCCCGCCTCGCCTGTCTCCGCCCTCGAAGACGACATCCTCGCCGTACTGAACAAAGCCGGCCACGGCACGCTCAGCGCGCCGGAGATCGCTCACGCGCTTCGCCCCGAAGGTGACTGGCACGGCCTGCTGATGCCGATCCGGCGCGCCGCCGTGGCGCTGGCGCTGGACGGCCGGCTGGTGATCTACCGCAAGGGCAAGCCGGCGGATCCGAACGACTTCCGCGGCGTGTACCGGCTCGGCCTGCCGCGCCACGACTGAGTGGCTTACGGCGACGGCAGCAGCGACGTCGTCTTGCCGCCGAGCCGATAGGCAAGCAGCCCCGCCCATTCATGCACTGCGACGTCGGTGCGTGCGAGCCCGGCTGCGAGTGTCGAGAACGTGCGTGCCGCGTCCTCGCTGCCGCGCGTTCGCCAATCGACCGGATAAGGCACGACGTCGAAGCCGGCAGCACGGAATGCGATGATCGATCGCGGCATGTGAAATGCCGACGTCACCAGCAGCCAGAGTTCGCCGGGCTTCGGCGACACCAGAGCACGCGTATAGGCGGCGTTCTCGGCGGTCGTCCGCGACTTGTCCTCCAGCACCACGCGATCCGACGCCAGACCGAACCGCTCCAGCAGTTCGCCGGCGAGCGGCGCTTCGGCGACCGAGCGCTGGATTAGATTGCCGCTGCCGCCGCTATAGACGATCCGCGCCTTCGGATAGCGCCGCGCCAGATCGAGCGTAGCGAGGACGCGCTCGGCCGAGGCGTCGAGTTCGAGGGTGTTGCGAGCAGCGCTGAGTTCGGAATCGATCGCTCCGCCGAGCACGATGATGCCATCCGGCGCGCGCCCGGCCTCGTGCCAGGGCGGAAACCGCTCCGACAGCGACAGCAGCAGCACGTTGCCGAGCGGCGAGTAACCGACGATCAGCAGCAGCGCGACGCCGCCGATCAAGAGCGCCCGCCCGGCCCGCCACCAGCGCGTCAGCATGAGCACCAGGCCCGCCACACAGATCATCGCGATCGTGTTGGACGGATGGACGAAGAAGCCGAGGATCTTGGAGAGCAGGAAGAACATCGGTCACCGGAACGCTGAAGGTCGTCTCAGCGACGTGCGTTATTCCGGCAGCGAGGTCAACGGCGGGTAGCGCTCAGTCCCACACCGGGGCGGTCGCCATCGTGGTGAGCCGTCCCTTCGGACTGCCGAGGGTGAAGATCTCCTGCATTTCGGCTTCCGATAATTCGAAGTCGAACACGTCGATGTTCTGCGCCAGCCGCTCGAGCCGCGAACTGCGCGGAATTGCCGCGACATTCTGCTGGATCAACCAGCGCAGGCAGACCTGCGCCGCGGTCTTGCCGTGCACGGTGCCGATCCTGGTGAGAACTTCGCTTTTCTTGGCGTTGCCGCGGGCGATCGGGCTGTAGGCGACCAGCGCCATGCCGTACAGCGCGCAGGCGGCGAGCACCTTCTGCTGATCGAGAAACGGGTGGTACTCGACCTGATTGCACACCAGCGGCGCCGGACAGACCGCGACCGCCTCCGCGAGCAGCGCGACCGTGAAGTTCGAAACACCGATGTGCCGCGTCAGGCCGAGCGCGCGGGCCTGCGACAGAGCGCCGAGGGTTTCCGCCAGCGGCACATGCGCGTTCGGCCAGTGCAACAGCAGCAGATCGACCTCGGACAGCCGCAGCTTGACCAGGCTCTCCTTGGCCGAGCGAATGAGGTCATTGGGCGCGAAATGCGTGGTCCAGACCTTGGTGGTGACGAACAGCTGATCGCGGCGGATGTGGGAGTTGCGAATGCCCTCCCCGACCTCGCGCTCGTTCTCGTAGATCTGGGCGGTGTCGATATGGCGATAGCCGAGGCGGAGCGCCTGCTCGACGATCCGCGCGCAGCTATGGCCGCTCAGTTCCCAGGTCCCGAGCCCGATTGGGGGAATCTTCGCCCCATGGGCCTCGACGAAGTGCGCGTCGGCGGTCTGCATGACGATCGTCCCGCATTTTGGGTACGCAGACTGATCAGAAGTAGTATGAACCGATCAGCACTCGCTGCCAATCGCTGGCGCTGCGACGAGCTTACTAATTTCTTCCCGCCGACCGGCCAAAGCCGCAAACACCACATCGGGCGTATGGGCGATCACGGTCAGCAGCGCACGCGCAGGTCCCCGCGGGCTGCGCTTGCCCTGCTCCCAGTTCCGGATGGTCTCGACCGGAACGCCAAGACGCGCGGCGAATTCGGTCTGGGTCAGGCCCGCCCGCAGCCGCAGGTCGCGCACCTTCGGCTCAGGCTCCGATCCGCGCCCGGCGGATTCGGCACCATTAGGCACGGGCGGAAACTCGTGGCCGTCGCGTAGTTCGACGATCCGTCCGTCCGCCTTGAGCCGCAGCCGCTGTATCTGGGTCATGGACGGAATCGTCCGCCAACAGCGTTAACAGCCCGTGAAGAGGATTACTTCAGTCCGAACCACAGCGTTGCGATGCCCAGGAAGGCGAAGAAGCCGACCACGTCGGTGACGGTGGTGACAAAGGTGCCCGAGGCGACGGCCGGGTCGGCCCGCATTTTCTCCAGCGCCATCGGGATCAGGATACCACCGAGCGCGCCGGCGACCAGATTGCAGATCATCGCCAGCCCGATCACCACGCCGAGCCCCGGCACCCTGAACCAGGCGTAGGCCGCGATGCCGGTGATCAGCGCAAACGCGACGCCGTTGACGAGGCCCACCAGCGCCTCACGCATCACCACCCGTACCGCGTTCCAGGCGCCGAGTTCGCGGGTGGCCAGCGCCCGCACCGCCACCGTCATGGTCTGGGTCGCGGCGTTGCCGCCCTGGCTGGCGACGATCGGCGCCAGCACCGCCAGCGCCACCATCTGCTGCAACTGATCCTCGAACAGGCCGAGCACCGAGGACGCCAGAAACGCGGTGGCGAGGTTGACCAGCAGCCAGTTGAACCGGCCGCGCGCGATCGTCCACATGCGGTCGGACAGTTCTTCATCGCTGGTGACGCCGCCCAGCGCCTTGAGGTCTTCGTCGGCCTCTTCCTCGATCACGTCGACGACGTCGTCGATGGTGATGACGCCGACCAGGCGGTTCTGGCCGTCGACCACGGGGGCAGCGACGAGGTTGTACTTGCCGAATAGGCGAGCGACCTCCTCCTGATCGTCGTTCACCGACACCTTGCGGCGGTCCTCGTCGACCAGTTCAGGCAGCGGCACATTGCGATGCGACCGCAGCAGCCGATCCAGCGACACCGCGCCCTGCCAGTGATTGACGCCGTCGACGACGTAGATCTCGTAGAAACGATCCGGCAGCTCGGCGGTCTCGCGCATGAAGTCGATCGCTTCGCCGACGGTCCAGTCCCGCGGCACGGCGATGAAATCAGTCTGCATCCGCCGGCCGGCGGAGCTTTCCGGATAGTCGAGGCTGCGCTCGAGCGCATCGCGTTCGGAGGGCGGCAGCTTGTCGAGGATCTCATCCTGATCCTCTTCGTCGAGCACCTGCAGCAGCTCGACGGCGTCGTCGGAATCCAGTTCGCGAACGCCCTCCGCGACGGTCGCCGGCTCGAGCTCTTCGAGGATCTCCTCGCGGACGGTTTCGTCGACTTCGTTGAGCGCAGAGAAGTCGAAATCGGCCCCGGTCAGTTCCACCAGCCGGACCCGCTCGTCGGAATCCAGCGCCTTGATCAGGTCGCCGAGGTCAGCCTCGTGGAGTTCGGACACCACGGCCCGCAGCGAACCCGCGTCCTCGGCGGCGATGGCGTGAGACACCGCCTCGACGAACTCGGCCCGGAGATCGCCATGGTCATCCCGCATTGCCACAGGATCGAGAGCGGCCAGGTCGGGCCGCACGACCGCATCCACGTCGTCGGTCATGGGGGCTCCCGCGGGTTTTACTGGTTGCAGAAATCGGGCGCCGTCGGGCAAGATGCACTGTCGAACGGCGGCGCGAATGCCCGTGGCAATAACCAATCGGTGAAGCAAAGCGCAATGATATTCGTGACACCCACCAACAATCCGCCAACCCGGAGGGTGTCGTGATCATCGCGCGCACCGCAGCTGCTTTTGTCGCCCTCGCCGCCCTCGGCGGGACTGCTCACGCCACCGAGTGCCCCCGCCCCGGCACGCTCGGCACCTCGCGGGTGCTCACCGTCGATCCGGCGACCTATCCGCGCGTCGGCCTCAAGAGCTTCCCGCAAACCCTGCCGCTTGCTGATCGCGAGGTCGTACTGACCTTCGACGACGGTCCGGCCGCCACCACCCCGACGGTGCTGAAGGCGCTCGCCGACGAGTGCGTCCGCGCCACGTTCTTCCTGGTCGGCAAACCCGCGTCCGAAATGGGCGACATGGTGCGGCGGATCGCGGCCGGCGGTCACACCATCGGCCACCACACCTACACCCATCAGCATCTGTCGGCGCTGAGCCATGCCGACGCGCTGACCGAGATCGACCGCGGCATCGCGGCCGACGAAGCGGTGATGCGCGCCAAGGGCATTCCGGTGGCAACCACCCGGTTCTTCCGCTTCCCGTACTTCGAATCCACCCCGGCGCTGCTGGATGATCTGCAGGCGCGCGGCATTCCGGTTTTCGGCGCCGATCTGTGGGCCAGCGACTGGAATCCGATGACGCCCGACGAGCAGCTCAAGCTGATCACCGAGCGGCTGACGGCGACCGGCCGCGGCATCATCCTGTTTCACGATCCGCGCAAGCAGACCGCCGAGATGATGCCGGCCTTCCTGCGCTGGCTGCGCGAAAACCACTACCGCGTCGTGCATGTGGTGCCCTCCGACGAAGCCGGTCACGCGGTGGCGTCGGATACGCATGGCCGCACTGCGCGCTGAGCCGCCTCCGCGTCCCAGAATCGCCATGGAACTTTGAACGGTTAAGCAGCCGTTCATGACGCGGTTTTATTTTTCGGTCCGGGTTGGGATTCGGGCGTCGTGAACCGCGCTGTCGGTCGCGTGAAGGCGGTGCACTGTTGTCTGAACGTTCGTTGCGAATTTCGTCTCTCGTTGGTGCGGCCTGCGTCGCCGCCGCTCTCACCCTCCCGCCCCAACAGGCCCGCGCGGCAAGCTGCCCCGGCAATCCCGATGCGCTCGGCACATCGCGCACGCTGGTCGTCGATCCGCGCGAGCATCCGCGCATCGGCACGATGCAATACAGCGAGACGCTGCCGCTGCGCGACCACGAGGTGGTGCTGACCTTCGACGACGGCCCGCTGCCGCGCGAAAGCAATCAGGTTCTCGAC
>NZ_QTKI01000294.1:0-6225 GCF_010820945.1 Rhodopseudomonas sp. BR0C11 | reverse complement strand
CGGGCCGGATAATCGGAACGCGCGGCCGACCTCGACGATCTTGCGATCCACCGAGCGGATCGCTCCCATCACGCCGAGATACACCGGGAAGAACACGCCGACCGCAATCAACGCCACCTTCGAAGTCTCGAAGATCCCGAGCCACAGAATGAACAGCGGCACCCACGCGATCGACGGGATCGCGCGTAGCGCTTGAACGGTCGGATCGAGCAGCCGGCGTGCGACACTCCAATAGCCCGCGACCGCGCCGAGCACCGTCCCCGACAGGACGCCGAGACCGAAGCCGGCGGCGACGCGGCCGAGCGTCGCGACAACGTGCCGAGTGAGTTCTCCGGTTCGTGCCAATTCGGCAATGGTCGAAAACACGCGAGACGGGGGCGGAACCAGCCGGCCGTTGGACCAGCCGAGATAAACGGCCGCTTCCCAGCCGACCGCCACCGTCAGCGGCAACAGCAGTCCAAGCGCCGGCCCGCGCCAACGAGGTGCGCGGCGATGCGCCGATGGAGCCGCCGTCGTGACCGGCGCGGCGTTGTCTAACGTCAAGGCCATAGCCAAACCGCTTCCCAATTTGGCTCCACGTCAGGAGCCGCATTTGGCGGGGCCGACATCTCCGGCCCCGCACGCCATCCGCTTGGCACGCGGTCTGCGGCCGCAGCCGCACTGTGTGTTGCTTAGTTGGTCGGCAGCGGCACCTGATCGTCGATCAGCGTGTCAAGCACCGCTTTGACGTCGACCGACGGCTGGATCACGCCCGCCTGCTGCAGTGCCAGTCCGGCGGCGAGAATGGAGTCGCGCTGCGGCGTGCCGATCCGGCTGTGAGTGAGTTCGGTGCGTTCCTTGAGCTGCTTGTCGACCACGGCGTCGGGCAGCTTGGTCACGCCGATGAACGCTTGCTTCAGCTCGTCGTAATGGGCGAGCGAGTACTTGCGCGCATCTTCGTAAACGGCCAGCACGCGCCGAACCAGATCCGGATGCTCCTTGAGGAAGTCTTCGCGCACGTTGAGGATGCCCCAGGTGTTGGCTTCGGGCTTGCGGTAGAACAACTTGGCGCCTTCCTCGACTTCGGCCTGTGCCATCATCGGATCGAGGCCGGCCCACGCATCGACATCGCCGCGGATCAGCGCGGCCTTTCCATCGGCGTGTTGCAGCAGCACCGGGGTGATGTCGTTCTGGCTCAGGCCGGCACCAAGCAATGCACGCACCAGGAAAATATGGGGATCGGTGCCGCGAGTCACCGCTACGCGTTTTCCCTTGAGGTCGGCGACCGAGGCGATCTTGGAATCCTTGGTGGTCACCAGCGCAGTCCATTCGGGCCGTGAATAGACGTAGATCGACTTGATCGGATTGCCGTTGATCTTCGCAACCAACGCGGCCGAACCTGCGGTGGAGCCGAAATCGATCGAGCCGGCGTTGAGGAATTCGAGCGCTTTGTTGGAGCCGGCCGACTGCACCCAGACGATGCCGATGCCGTCTTTGGCGAATTCCTTTTCGAGCAGGCCTTGCTGCTTGAGCACGATTGACACGGGATTGTAGGTCGCCCAATCGATCCTGATCTCCTTTGGCTTGTCCGCGGCAAAGACCGCGGTCGGCGCCAGCATGGTTGCCAGGACCAGACTGGTCATCAGGCGCCGGGATAGGGTCGTCATGGGTTTCCTCTCCTCTCGGTTCATTGCCGTTGCTTCCGCGGGTCGCGCCGTCTCGATGCGACGTAGATACCTTCGCGAAACAAGTGATTTGTCAGTTAGTTATCTAGGCAAATCAACCGAAAAGAAGTTCTCTCAATTCGACTGGCACAAGAATGAGATTGTCGGATGAAGCGCGCTTTGAGCATGGAAAGTCTGTCGTGATCGGCCTCTGCTCCGCGTCGGCGGACCGGGCCGGTCGATCAGCTCCAATGCGGTAGCGACGATCGGAGGAGGGGCGAGTTCTGACTTGCCTGACACTCGGCAAGGAACCGGTCTTCGTCCTCGACGTCGTCGGGGTGGATATTGATGCCGCCGTTCGGGCGCAGAGATGCATGGCGGCTGGTAGCCGACCTCGGCCGCAACGAGTGGAGACGACAGATGTCGTCCTGGTCGGTGTTGGAGATTCGAAAGGCTACCAGCCTCTCGCCGTTGCCTGCGCGACGCTGACCTTGAGGTCGAGCGTCTCGAGATCAGCCGGACCGCTGGCACGCAGCGGGAGACGTTTCATCCGAGTGCGGTTTCGAGGTCAGCGATGATATCGGCGGAATCTTCGATGCCGACCGACAGGCGGAAGACACCGTCGCCGGCCCAGGCGCGATAGCTCGCCGCGGCCTCGCCGGTCAGTCGGAACGACGAGCGCAGAATGTCCTCGGTGGGGATGTAGACCAGCAGGCTCTTGGTCTTGCCGAGCGAGACCGCATAGGAGACGACGCGCATTCGCTCGGCGAATTGCTCCGCCAATGCCGGTCCGTCGCCATTCACGGTGAACGAGAGCAGGCCTGAGAAGCAACGCATGGTTCGTTGCGCCAGCTCGTGCTGCGGATGGCGAGGCGAGCCGGGCCAGTAGACCGCTTTCACCTTCGGGTGGTTGGCGAGAAGCGCTTCGACCGCGCGTGCGTTGGCCTCGTGCAGCCGCATCCGCGGCGCGAGCGTCTCAAGACCCCGCAGGATCAGCCATGCCGAGAACGGCGCCAGGCAGCCGCCGAGGTGGATCAGGCTGCCGCGCCGCAGTCGCGCGATCGCCTCGGCTCGTCCGATCACCGCGCCGCCAAGCGTGTCGCCGTGACCGCAGATGTATTTGGTCAGCGAGTGGACGACGTAGTCGGCACCGAGTTCGAGTGGGCGGAGACCGAGCGGAGTCGCGATGGTTGCGTCGACCGACAATTCGGCGCCGGCCGCGTGCACGAGCGGAGCAATCGCGGCGATATCTGCGAGGCGCAGGATCGGATTGGCCGGCGTTTCGATATGCACCAGCCGGGTGTTGGGACGAAGCGCAGCCGCGATCGCCTCGGGTCTCGACGAATCCACCGTCGTAACCGCGATGTCATTGCGAGTGAGCTCATCATGGGCGAGTTCGGCGACGCCGGCATAGCAGACGTCGGACAGCACCAGATGGTCTCCGGCGTGGAGACGGTCGGAAAACAACGCGGCCACGGCGGCCATGCCGGACGCGAAGGTCACCGCGGCTTCGCCGGCATCGAGCGCCGCCAGCCGTGCCTCCAGCAGCTCGACGGTGGGATTGCTCCATCTTGTGTAGAAATGCGGCGCCGCGGCGCCGAGATCGTTGGCGGAGAAGCCGACCGCATTTGGGGCGGTGAGAAAGCTCGCACTCAGAGCAGGGCCGGGCGTCACCGGATCTCCGACCTGACGATGGTGGTCACCCATATAGAGGGCCCAGGTGGCCGGGCCCCATGGCTTCGTTGCATTGGTCATCGTTGCATCCCGTGTCGCGTGTCTTCAGCGACCATAGCGGGGATTGGAGCCCGCTACGATCATGCCTGTCCTGCCAGGTGGGCAAAGCTCGATCGGACGACGATTGAACTCGTCGCCCGATCGAACGCCGCATCTCCGAGCGGGGCACAGTGTAAAAGACGGTGCGATACAGTTTGGCTCGAGCGAAGCCTGCCAAGGCGGTGAGCGCTCGTCCCGAGCCTTGTGTCGTGGTCCGTGCTTGGTCAGTGCCGAGAGAGGAAGTTTCTGACTTCGTCGAACAGGCGGTCCCGGGCATTTTCCACGATGATGAAGTGGCTCGCCGCGGGGACTTCGATCAGTTCGCGAATCTTCGCGTTCTTCAATTGGCCGAACAGCGCCAGCTGCAGCGACCTCGGTGTGAGATCGTCCCACTCGCCGCGGATGATCAGGGTCCGGGCCGTGATGGCCGCCGCATCATAGGGCTGCTGCGCCTGCCACGACACATCCGCCGCAACGCCGGTCGGCGACCTGAACAGTTCGGGCGTGCGTCCGGTCGCCTCCGGCTGACTGTCGCGCACGGCCTTCTCCCACAGCGCAACGGTGCTGTCGGGCAGAATCAGCTTCACCTGTTCTGCGGGGACGCCCTTTTGGATCCGCGCGCGCGAGTCGGCGAGCGTCCATTCCTGCCACGCTTTCTTGGGCGGGCCTGCGGTAACGGGTTTGTCGAACGCCCACAATGGCGCAACAAGCACGAGCGACGACACCTTGTCGGGATTGGCCGCCGCATAGGCGCCGCTGATCACGCCGCCCCACGACCACCCGATCACCTGCAAACTGTCGATCTTGCGCTTGGCACGAATGAAATCGGCAGCGGAGGTGAAATCCGCGACGGCTTCCGCCGTTGTCGCCACCGGCGGATTGTTCTCGGCCGGCGCCCGCAGCGCCTCCGGCCATGTCGACCGGCCGTAGCCGCGAACATCGACCAGCCACACGTCCCAGCCGGCCCGCGCGAGATCGTCAGCCCACGACGCGCCGCCGACCGGCAGATCGAACACGAGCTCGGAAGCCAGCGTGGCGCCATGCACGTAGAGGACGGTGCGATCGTTCCGGTAGACGTCCGTGCCCGCGGGACGTTTGTTGCGGACGAACAGTTCGATTCCGGGAGTCGATGACTTGATCTTGAAGTCCTCGGTGACGATCTCGACTTCCGCCTTCGCCGATGCGATCGGCCAGAGGACAACGGCGAGCATTGTGAATAGTCCCGAGGTGATCGCGGCGATCAGGGCCTTTTGTGACATCAAGAGTCCTTCCGATGAGGATGGTTACACAACCCGACGCTAGCAGAGCGTTGCCGAAATTCGCTTCCAATGAATCCGGGTGCGATGGATCGTTCGTGCCGCAACCTTTGAGCCGGAAGTAATCGTCGCATCCGCGCGCATGATGACGCGGACGGCGCGTGTGCGGCCGCGGCCAAAGCATGGAAGTCGATTGTTTCAGTACTGCTTGGCGTGGTGAAACGACAGTCTTCGGCGTGGCCGAAATTCGAAGTTTACGACTATTGCCCTGGCTGCGGCGGACAGCCATCGTCGACATCGTGAAGTGTGCGAAGCGCGCGGCAGGAGTGAGCAGCCTGTTCTCGGATGTCGTGCGCCAGTCGAAATCTCTGTCCTGGAATCTTGCTATGCCGCCCCAATCCTTCGACCCGTCTGCCCCGAAGATGAATCGACGCCGTTTCCTCGGTCACGCCGTTGGAGCAGCCGTGCTCACCGGTGGGTCTTCCACCGCATTGCCGCTGGTGTTCACCACGCCGGCGCGGGCGCGCGAGGCGTCGCCGGTTGTGATCGAGACGCGGCTCGGGCGGCTGCGCGGAGAGAGCGTCGAGGGAGTTGCATCGTTCAAGGGCGTGCCCTACGGCGCGTCGACCGCCGGCGACAATCGTTTCCGTCCGCCGGTGCCGCCTGCTGCGTGGACCGGCGAGCGCGACGCGACGCAGTTCGGGCCATCGGCGCCTCAGCCCGCGGCACCGAGCCCGGCCGAGTTCGCCTGGTACTGGTCGAAGGTGCCGACCAGCGAGGACAATCTCACGCTGTCGGTGTACACGCCCGGCGTCAACGACGGTGGCAAGCGGCCGATTCTGGTTTGGCTGCACGGTGGCGCATTCGCGATCGGCGCCGGCACATCGCCGGGCTTCGACGGCTCGCACCTTGCCAAGGCGCAGAACGTAGTCGTGGTCTCCATCAACCACCGCCTCAATCTGTTCGGCTCGCTATATACCGGCGAATTTCCCGAGGAACTGTCGCCGGCGTCGGGCAATCTTTCCGTGCTGGATCAGATCGCGGCGCTGAAATGGGTGCGCGACAACGCGGCTGCGATCGGCGGCGATGCCGGTAACGTCACCATCTTCGGTCAGTCCGGCGGCGCCGCGAAAGTCGCGGTGCTGCTCGGCGCACCAGCGGCCAAGGGTCTGTTCCACCGCGCCGTGATCCAGAGCGCGTCGGGTGCCTGGCGGCTGGCGACACCGGAATCGGCCGCGCGCTCGGCGCACGCGCTGCTGGCGCAGTTCGATCTGACGGCGAAGAACGCCGGCAAGCTGCGGGAGATTCCCGCCGACAAGCTGGTTGCGGCAATCGCGCAGGTGGCGGCGAAGACCGGCGTCGCTGATTTCCGGCCGACGCTGGACAATCTGGTGTTCAAGCAGCATCCGTTTGATGCGGCCGCAAGCGCCGTGTCGGAGGATATCCCGCTGCTGATCGGCACGACGGCGGATGAAGCGACCTTCTTCCTCGCGGGCGATCAACGCAACTTCTCGCTCGGGGCGGATCAGGTTCGCGCCCGGATCAAGAAATTC
>NZ_QTKI01000293.1:0-6232 GCF_010820945.1 Rhodopseudomonas sp. BR0C11 | reverse complement strand
TGCCGAAGGCGAGCTGGGCCGAGCGGTTCGACGCGTTCCGCAAGTGCGTCTGGGGCCTGCTGCTGATCGTGATCGTGCTCGGCGGCATCTATGCCGGCATGTTCACCCCGACCGAAGCGGCGGCGATCAGCGCGGTGTACGCCTTCATCATCGCAGTGTTCGTCTATCGCGACATGCGCCTGCGCGACGTGCCGCGGGTGCTGCTCGGCTCGGCCAACATGAGCGCGATGATCCTCTACATCATCACCAACGCCGTGCTGTTCTCGTTCCTGATGGCCAACGAAAACATCCCGCAGCAGATTGCGACCTGGATGTCGACCGCGGGCGTGAACTGGGTCTGGTTCCTGCTGGTGGTGAACATCCTGCTGTTGCTCGCCGGCAACGTGATGGAAGCGACCTCGATCGTGCTGATCATGGCGCCGATCCTGTTCCCGGTGGCGGTCAAGCTCGGCATTCACCCGGTCCATCTCGGTATCCTGATGGTGGTGAACATGGAGGTCGGCATGTGCCATCCGCCGGTGGGCCTCAACCTCTACGTCGCCTCCGGCATCGCCAAAATGGGCATTACCGAGCTGACGGTGGCGGTGATGCCGTGGCTGCTCACCATGCTGGCGTTCCTCGCGGTGGTCACTTACGTGCCGGAGATCTCGCTGTGGCTGCCGCGGATGCTCGGTATGTTGTAGTTGGTGTCCGTTCGTTTCGGTCTGCTAACAGCACATTACATCTTGGTAAGACGGCCTCGTCTGTCCAATCGTTAAGTTGAAGCCGCCGGGCAGGGCGCTCATCTTCATGGCTACCTTTTGAAGGAGGTTGCCATGAAGAAGGTTCTGCTCGCCGGCGTCGCCGCGCTGGTGTTCGCCGGTTCGACGGCGGCTTACGCCGAGCATCGCGGCTGGTTCGATCATGGCCGGCACGCATTCAGCGCTCAGGATCGCAGCGCGTTCGCCGACGCCAAGATCGCGGCCGTGAAGGCCGGGCTGCAGCTCACCCCCGACCAGGAGAAGCTGTGGCCGCCGGTCGAGGCCGCGGTGAAGGATCTGGTCAAGCTGCGGATCGACCGCGCCCAGGCGCGGATGAAGGCCCGCGACGACGACCGCGAGCCGCGTGACGCCGATCCGGTGGCACGGCTGCGCGACCGCGCCGATTCGATGGCCGCGACCGCGGCTGCGATGAAGAAGATCGCCGACGCCGCCGACCCGCTCTACAAATCGCTCGACGATAGCCAGAAGCGCCGCCTGCGGGTGCTGACCCGGATGGAGGGCGGCGGTTTCGGCTGGCGCCATCATCACGGCTTCATGCACCGCGACCGGGACGGCGACGACGATCGCGGCCCGCGCTGGGAGCGCGGCGGCCGCGGCCCGATGATGGACCGCCACGGCCCGATGGACGATAGCGACGGCCCGAGCCGGCTTTGACACAGACTTCGACAAGGACCTCCGGCGGCCGCATAAGCCGCCGGAGGCCACTTCCAGATTCACCTTAGACCGCCTCCGACAGCCGTCATGCGTCCTCGGAAGAGCACGAGCCGGTCGTTTGGCAGGTCCTGGCGCGGCGGGCATCGGATTGTGGGAGAACAGGAGGCTTCGGCAGGAACGCACCGCCGTCTCGGCCTGCTTCAAACGCGCAGAAACTGCTGCCGTTTTCGCGACCCGAAGTTTCTCCCCACAGACGTGAAAAAAGTCGTCCGCATTGCTGGACATCCCCGGTGGGCTTTGCTAAACGACGCCGTCCCCGCAAGGGACCCAGCCGAAACGGCTGCGGGCGCATAGCTCAGTTGGTAGAGCAGCTGACTCTTAATCAGCGGGTCCTAGGTTCGAGCCCTAGTGCGCCCACCAAATTCCCCAGTGAAATCAATGCCTTAGACGGTGGCGTTGCTTCCCCTGGTTGGCGGGACATGTGTTAAACGAGTAAAACGCGAGAATTTGACACCCATTTTGTAGCTGAACAATGATTCAGCACCTTCGTTGCGCGTGTACTTGAGGCCCTGATCGTGTGCTTGGGCGAGGGCACTTGTAGACGAAACGCCTGCTATTGCTGATCGATTTGAATTCTCCACGTTTACTCGAAACAACTGAGTAAATCGAACCGTGACGGCGTAGATCGTTGGAGCAGCTGACAAGTGCTCAGCTGCTCTAGGAAAACATGATATATTACAATTTGTTAGCTGAGCAGTAGGCCGTAAATGCGTATTTTTGGTCACCGAGCGGAAATTTTGAGCTGAACAAAACGTTCGAAATCAGATTCCTTCCTTTGGACCGTGCCGACACCAGCAGAGCTTTTCGACGGCACTCTTGGCCAAAGCAGCGTGAGTATTACTCACCTTCTAACCCTGGGGAAGACGCCCTTTGGAGCGCTGGAACAAAACAAGAACATAGTGTATGGGTGGCTGATGGAGTTTGATTGTTTCCTCAACCCCTGCGCGACCTTGCTAAAGTGGTCTGATTTTGGCTGGGGGATCGAATGCCAAGCGCATATCATATGGTTCACTATAGAAAGCATGTTTCTGGAGACCCGAAGAAGACACTAGAGGGATTGTGCCGGACTGCGCTCTCCGCTGTTGACGCGAGCGGGGCCTCCCTTTGGAAAAGGGTAGGCGATCGGTTCTTCGATGTGCCGCAGGAAAACAGTAAGAAGGTGCTTTTGAACAAGGTTGCCGATCTGAAGAGCGCCGTGTTCGGAGAGATGTGCTTGGTACAAAGCGATGGCATGCAAGCCCTCCTTGAACTGACCACAGCCAGCGTCAAACTTTCCGAGTTGACCACCGCGGAGATCTTCAAACTTCAGGAAGCGAGTGCGCCGAGAAACTCACAGTTCATTCGGGGAATGGTCTACTGGCTTTGCATCAAAGACCATGTGCTCTTCGTGAAGACTCAATCAATGACTGCAGAGCTTCTGCGGCAGTACATCGAATGGCTCTTGAAGGACGCCGGCTCAGTCCTGCCTTCCTCTGCAACCGTCAAGCTACAGGCAGAATTTGATCGTGCTACCGTTGGTGGCGACATCGGCGAGATTAAGAGTGTGAGAGTGAGTGGGAATGCTGCTCCATATCTGATGAGTGTTGCCCAACCAGAGCTGCCCGCGGGGATCACGAAGAAGGTGCAACGTACGGCTCGCAAAATAGCTGATCGGTTGGTCGAAATGCAGCAGGCGCTTCCTATAGTTGAAGCATTGTTCGGGAAGGACAGAGCAAATTCATTGGTCGAAAGTCTCGGGCCAAACGAGTACTTGGCCGTTGATGCTTCAGTCAAGATCAGAGGCAGTCGCACAGTCGAATCACGCGAGAAGATGCAAGAGCTTGCTAACGAGGTGGCTGATCTGACGGACGGCAAAGTTCAAGTAGAGGGTAGCGATGGGAAGGTGTCCGATGACGACGCAATCCTTCGAACCAAGATGCCGTTCGATCTGCCTCACGAGGGAAGTAATTTTCTGAATTTCGAGAACGTCGCCGATCAATTGCAGGTCGTCTACTCCAGGTTCGTGGCGGATGGAAAGATAACCTAGTGGCAAGACTCGTTACTCTCTGTTGCGTCGCCCTGTTAGGTCTTGTATTTGGCCGGTGGATGACGCTTGCCCTTTTGAAGGATGTTACACAGCCCCTGATAGTTGCGATTTCCATCATGTGCGCCGCTCTGCTCGTCCGTTTAAATCGTGGAATGCCGACCTTGGATTGGCAAAGTCTCGAGCCGGCAGAACGGAAGGTACTAACTTATCGAGTACTGGAGCTATCTCGCGAGTATATGTCCGTTCTTGCGTTGCAGTTTCTCACGTTGTTTGTTCTTCTTGCTCTTTCTTTGATAAAGGAAAAGACTTTCACTGGTTGGGCCAACGGCCCCACGGTTGTCCTAGCTTTCGTTGGAAGTCTCTTGGGCCTTTGTTTAAGCAGGATGGGGTATATTGTGTGGCGCGACACGGACATCGTGAGGCTACAGAAAAAACTGATTGATGAGAGCGCCGATCGGCAAGCGATCGATAAGGCTTCTAAGGAAGCCCTGGAAACCGTAAATACGATCCGAAGTTCTGCCTTAAAGGAAACTTCTAAGCCCGAGGTGGTATCTTGGCCTGACACGGGCGGCAAAGGGACCACAGGATCTTGATATCCAAGATGGAAGCTTCCGCCCTTGATCGCATTCATCTGACGCGGTTTAGTCAGTGACCAAACGCCCAGTGGAACCACAATGCGACCTTGCGGCGTTGGAAGTTCCTTTGACAATCTGGTTGTAAGTTATTGAAAGATAATGGTCAGCTTTCGACGGCTGATGAAAAGTGAATTTCATCAACGTATTGATTTTATTGAGATAATCGTGTTTTGGGTTGGAGACTCTTAATCAGCGGGTCCTAGGTTCGAGCCCTAGTGCGCCCACCACTTCAACCTCCTCATATGTTGAATGGTGTTAAAACACGACCGACGTGCAGATGCACGACGGCTTTGTTTTTCCTGACCAAACCTAAGCAGACGCTCGAGCGTATTGGCTTGATCTCCGTACGTCGCAATTCGCGCCGATCCTCTGTTGAGCAGCGCGTACGATTGATCCTCCCTAGACTGAGCCGATTGGTGTCGGGGGAGGCGGCTACATCGACTGTCTTTGGTACGCGAACATACGATCGCGACTATCGTTCGCCAAAACTCATCACATAGCAGATCGAATCTTTGCCAAGTGCAGCTATCAGCAAGCTGCTCGACGTTGCGCGATCCGCAAATTAGTTCCGTTCGAGAAGGTGCGGGGCTCTCGATCTCAGCAGCAATTTGAGCCCGATGATCAACGTGTGGAGCAGCTTGCGTGCACGGAATCATCGGCGGTTCATTCGAGCGAGGGCGCCTCGGTGTCCTGGTTGGCGTTCTGCGCAACGATGCGCTGCATCATTGCGACGAATTGGGTTCGCTCGCGTGCCGACAGGCCTTGCAGCGTCGCTTCATGGGCGGAGCGGGCGGCGCCTTCGATCTTAGACAAGAGATGAGCGCCGGCTTTGGTGAGGCGGCACAAGCGGGCGCGGCGGTCTTCGGCGTTGACCGGCCGCTCGACCAGGTGGCGCGCTTCGAGGCGTTTGAGTGCGCCGGTGGTCGTGGTGCGGTCGAGCGCAATGTCAGCCGCGAGCGTTGTTTGATCGGCGGTTTTGCGGGCCGCGAGCGCAGACAGCAGGCTGTATTGCAGCGGTGTGACTTCAAATTCAGCACATGCCTGCTGAAACAGCGCCACATGGATCTGGTGCAAGCGCCGGATCAGAAAGCCGGGACGCTGGGCCAAGGGCCAGTGTTCGTGCGCCGCCTCGACCGCGCGGAAATGCTTCTGCCGCAAGCGTTTCTCTCCATCTCTGCAAGCTGAACGGCCGGCGCCGCGCAGCGAAAATCAGTAACGCGATTCTCTACGTCCTTGGTCTCTTAGACTTTGGCATAAGCCTTGCTAGATGCAAATGCGAAGCATGCTTCGTAATTTTGGTCAGGTTTGTGGAGAGCAGTTCGATGTCGGTGAGTGCCAGCTTTGATCTTCTGTTGCGTGGCGGGCGCGTGATCTGCCCGGCGTCCGGCATCGATGGTGTGATCGATGTCGCGGTGAGGGGCGGCAAGATCGCCGCCGTGCAGAAGGACATTCTGCCGTCGAGCGCCAAGGAGATCGTGGACGTCGCCGGCCAGCTGGTGCTGCCCGGGCTGATCGATACGCACGCGCACATCTATCAGTATGTGTCCGGCCGCTTCGGCATGAACCCCGATATGGTCGGCGTGCGGTCGGGCGTCACTGCGCTGATCGATCAGGGCGGCCCGTCCTGCATGACGCTGCCGGGCTTCCGCCACTTCATCGCCGAGCCGGCGAAGTCGCGGGTTTATGCGTTCCTGTCGGCTTACCTCGTCGGCGGTCTCGAGGGCCATTACTACCCGCAGCTCTACAGCCCGGAGGGCGTCGACATCGACGCCACCGTGAAGGCGGCGCGCGCCAATCCGGACATCGTGCGCGGCATCAAGGCGCATGCGGAGATCGGCGGCTTCGCGCGCTGGGGCATTCGCGTCATCGAGATGGCGGCGGAGATCGGGCGCCGCGCCGAGCTGCCGGTGTATGTGCATTTCGGCCAGCTCTGGGGCCTGCCGGAGAGCGGCGCCAATGGCGAAGACGCCGATACGATCCTGACGCGCGTCATTCCGCTGCTGAAGGAAGGCGACGTGCTGGCGCATCCGTTCACCCGCCCCCCGGGCGGCTTCATCAATCGCGAAGGCGTCGTCCATGCTGTGATCCCGGCGGCG
>NZ_QTKI01000292.1:0-6233 GCF_010820945.1 Rhodopseudomonas sp. BR0C11 | reverse complement strand
GTGTATAAGGGACAGGCCTCGCGTCGAGTTCGATCTTGCCGGCCTCGACCCGCGCGTAGTCGAGGAGTTCGTCGGTCAGGGCCAGCAGCGCCTCGCCGGAGGTCTTCACGGCCTTGGCGTAAGTTGTCTGCTCGGGGCTGAGCGGCGTATCGAGCAACAGCCGGCTCATGCCGATGATGCCGTTCAGCGGCGTGCGGATTTCGTGCGACGCCATCGCCAGCAGCCGCGACTTTGCGCGGCTCTCCGCCTCGGCGCTGTCGCGAGGCTCAATCACCGCATTCCGGCCGCCATGCTCCGGCGACCTCGCTGTGGCGGTGTCACGTAGATCGGTGAGCAGTCGCAGGCGGCTGCGCATCCGCCGCAGCCGCATCGTTTGGATCGCCAGCGCCAGGCAGGCTAGCGCGAACAGGAAGCTGGTGCCGATCGCGAACGTATGCGGATCGTAACCGGAGATCTCCGGACGGCTGCTGAAGAGTAATCCATAGGCGCCGCCGAAACCGGCTGAAAACGCCGTCACAGCCCGGCCCGCCATCGCGATGCGCGGATGCCGGCGCGTCCATAAGCGCAGCCTCGACCTGATCCGCAGCTTCCCCGTCATCGCCGCTCCAACATTTGCCGTTGTCCGGCAACGCGGAAACATGCGCTTGGGGTGCTGCCATCAGGTTGAAAGTTGCGCAGAATCGAGTTGGCGCTCCTAACAAGGTTGATGGTGCGTTAACCGCGCTTAGGCCGCGCGACGCTGATCGTCGGCCAGCGCGCGATACGACAACGCTTCGGCCAGATGGACGCGGCCGATGCGGTCGCAGCCGTCGAGATCGGCCAGCGTGCGGGCGACCCGCAGCACGCGGTGATAACCGCGCGCCGACAGCCGCATGGTTTCGGCGGCGTCGTGCAGCAATTTCAGCCCGGCCGAATCCGGCTGAGCGGTCGTCTCCAGCACCGCGGCGGGGGCTTCCGCATTGGTGCGGATCTGCGGCAGGCCGATCGCCGCGTAGCGTGTCCGCTGCACGTCGCGCGCCGCAGCGACACGCGCTGCGACCTCAGCCGAGCCTTCGGCCGGCGGCGGCAAGATCAGGTCGGCGGCGCTTACCGCCGGCACTTCGATCCGCAGATCGATGCGGTCCATCAAAGGACCGGAGATGCGGGATTGATAGTCCGAGGTGCAACGATCGATCCGGCCGCGCTTGCACGCAAAGCCCGGTTCGAAGGCGTGGCCGCAGCGACATGGATTCATCGCCGCCACCAGCATCACCCGCGCCGGATAGGTGACGCGATGGTTGGCGCGCGAGACGGCGACTTCGCCGGTTTCGAGCGGCGCCCGCAGCGAATCCACTACTCGCGGATCGAACTCCGGCAGCTCGTCGAGAAACAGCACGCCCTGGTGCGCGAGCGAAATCTCGCCCGGGCGCGCCTTGATGCCGCCGCCGGTCAGCGCCGCCATACTGGCGGAGTGATGCGGCGCGCGAAACGGCCGCCGGGCCGTCAGCGCGCCATCGCGGATTTCGCCGGCGACCGAGGCGATCATCGAAACCTCCAACAGCTCGGCCGGTGACAGCGGCGGCAGGATCGACGGCAGCCGCGCGGCCAGCATCGACTTGCCGGCGCCTGGTGCCCCGATCATCAGCAAATGATGCCCGCCGGCCGCGGCAATTTCGAGCGCGCGCTTGGCGCTCTCCTGGCCCTTGATGTCGCGCAGGTCGAGCATTGAGGCTTCGGCTTCCCGGACCCGCGGCTGCGGCCGCCCGAGCAGTTGCGAGCCCTTGAAGTGATTGGCGATCTGGATCAGTGAGCTGGCCGCGATGATCTGGATGTCGGGGCTCGCCCAGGCCGCCTCGGAGCCGCAAGCCGCCGGGCAGATCAGGCCGTGCTCGCGCGCATTGGCGGCGATCGCAGCCGGCAAGACGCCGGCCACCGGTGCGATCGAGCCGTCGAGCCCGAGCTCACCGAGGACGGTGAAGCCTTCGAGGGCGTCGGCCGGGATGGCGCCGATCGCCGCCATCAGGCCCAGCGCGATCGGCAGGTCGTAATGGCTGCCTTCCTTGGGCAGATCGGCGGGAGCGAGATTGACGGTGATCCGCCGCGCCGGCAGCGCCAGGCCCGAGGCGATCAGCGCCGATCGCACCCGCTCGCGCGCTTCCGACACCGCCTTGTCGGCCAGCCCGACCATGGCGAAGGCCGGGAGTCCAGGCGACACCTGCACTTGGACATCGACGCTGCGCGCCTCGATGCCTTCGAACGCCACGGTGGATACGTGCTGGACCATAACGCCCTCTCCGCAGAGCAACGAGGCTAACCGCGGCGCAGTCGCTGCGCAAGAACATTAAGGGAACAAACCGGCGGGGCCTGCCCCCCGCCGGTGCCGTGTCAGGCGCTGTTCTTGGTGCGGCTTTCGAGCGCGATCTCGGTCAGGTCGACCTCGAGCCGGGCCATCATCAGCAGTTGGACCGCTGACGAGATGCCGAGCTCTTCGGCCTGCTCGATGGCGCGGTTGATGGTCGAGGCCAGCGCGTCGATGCAGACCGCGTGCTGCTTCAGCGGTGGGTTCAGCGTGATCGGCCGGGCGCCGCGCGGTTTGGAGGGAGCGTTCATGAAATCACCTGGAATTCCGGAAGCGAATGACGACGGATGGCTTCGAGCCCGCGCCATTCCAGCGTCGGGCCGGGCACCGCGCGGCGATTGCAGATGCCGACCCAGGCGTCGTCATCGACGTCGACGATCACCGCGGTGGTCGAGAAGCCGTTGATGTCCTGAGGCAGGCCGAGCGGCTTGGCCTTCCAGCCCTGGTCCACCAGCCGCGGCAGCCACCAGGTCTCCAGCACGATGGTGAAGGCCGACAGGCCGATCGACAAGCCGTATTCCATCGCGGCCGCCTGGATCACGGCTTCGGCGCGCGGGCCGCCATGCTCGCCACGCTTGCGCGGCACCACGAAGATCCGCGACAGCTCATAGGCATCCGGCCGCCGGACCGGGCCGGCCAATGCGAGCTGCGGGAAGACGTCGCTGAGCAGCGTCGGTGACGTGGTCGGCACCATCCGCATGCCGGCGACGATGTCGTCATTGTCGACGCCGAGCAGATACACCGCGTCTTCGGTGTCGAACTGATCGATCTCACGGCCGTCCGGCCGATCGAGCTCTTTCCAGCCGCGCTCGACGACGTAGATCTGGTGACGGATGCGGAAGTACTTGTCGAGCAGACCGGCATAGAGCGCGCGGTTCTCCCGACGAATGACATGAACCTGCATGATGCAATTCCCCTCCTGCAGTGGGTCTGCAGGCGGGAACAGTGCAGGTGCGAACGGGAACCGAACTACTGTCCGATCGGACAGGTCACAAACGGATCAGGCCAAGTGTTAATGCCTTGGCGACGGCCGCGGTGCGGTTGGCGGCATCGAGCTTGCGGGCCGCCTCGATCAGATGAAATTTCACGGTGCGCTCGGTGATGCAGAGGATCATCGAGATTTCCCAGGCAGTCTTGCCCTGGGCCGCCCACTGCAGGATCTCGCATTCGCGCGGCGTGAGCCGGTTGCGCCGGATCGGCTTTGGTCGGCTGAGTGCGCGCAGCCGACTATGTGCGTAGATGCTGACCAGCTGCATCGCGCCGCGGGCCGCCGGGCTGAGGTCCGGCTCCCGACCTGCCATGCTGATGGCCGCGCTGCCGTCGTCGTAGTGCAGCGGGATGCAATAACCCTCGACCAGTCCGAAGTCCGCCGCACGGGTCATGACCCGGTGGGCGGCCGGATCGCGGTCGCGATCGTAAGGCGCCTCGGACCATACGAAAGGATGAACCGTGGTGGCGCCATGGCGCGGCACCGGATCGACCGCGCTGAAGTTCTCGCTGACATAGAGGTCGAACCAGTCGCGCGGCCAGCCATTCGCCAGCGTCAGTTCGGGCAGCCCGGCGTTTCGCGACGGCAGGCCGGCCATGATGTAGGCGGTAAAACCGCAGCTCGCGATCAGCGATTCAAAACGGCTGATCAGCGCGGGCGCTTCGAGCCGCTCGACGGAATCGACGAATTCCAGCGCCCGCCGTCCCCAATGCTGGTCTTCGCCGACGATCATACCGTCGCTACCTCTGATCCCATTACCAGGAACAGCGGGGCCATGTGCCAGCCGCCGTCCGACCTAACATCATTAGCTTACCGCTGTCGCTTTCACCATGCGTCCACGTCCCGGCAGCCCCCGCGGACGTCCGCATAGTGGACGATCCTCGTAGTTGTGCGGCCACCTTTGCCGACTGGCAAGGGCGTCGTTGCCTCAGCCGCTCTCCAGGGCAGCAGATCAGGCGCGCTTGGCCTCGATCACGTCCCAGATCTTCGCCGCGATGTCCGGCCCGCCGAGCCGTGCCACCGCACGGATACCGGTCGGCGAGGTCACGTTGATCTCGGTCAGGTAGCCGTCGATTACGTCGATACCGACGAACAACAGCCCGCGCTCACGCAGCTTCGGCCCGAGTGTCGCGCAGATCTCGCGCTCGCGCGGCGACAATTCGGTCGCGGCCGCGGCGCCGCCGCGGACCATGTTGGAACGCAGATCGTCTTCGGCCGGCACGCGGTTGACCGCGCCGGCAAATTCGCCGTCGACCAGGATGATGCGCTTGTCGCCGTGCTTGACCTCGGGAAGGAAGCGCTGGATCACCCACGGCTCGCGGAACGTGACCGCGAACATGTCGTAGAGCGAGCCGAAATTGATGTCCTGCGGCAGCACCCGAAACACCGCCGCGCCGCCATGGCCGTGCAGCGGCTTCATCACCACCGCGCCGTGCTCGGCCCGGAACGCGTTGATCTCATCCTTGTCGCGGCTGATCAGCGTCGGCGGCATCAGCTCGGCAAAATCCATCACGAACAATTTCTCCGGCGCGTTGCGCACGCTGGCCGGATTGTTGACCACCAGCGTCGCCGGATGAATGCGTTCGAGCAGATGCGTCGAGGTGATGTAGGCGAGATCGAACGGCGGATCCTGCCGCAGCAGCACCACGTCGTAACTACGCATATCGACGCGGGTCGGTTCACCCAAGGTGAAGTGATCGCCTTCCTGATCGCGCACTTTCAGGCTCTGCACCGATGCGACGACGTCGTTGCCGCGTAGCGACAGCTTGTCGGGCGTGAAGTACGAGATCGCGTAGCCGCGAGCCTGCGCTTCGAGCAGCAGCGCGAACGTCGAATCGCCGCGGATATTGATCCGCGCGATGGGGTCCATCTGGACGGCGACCTTCAATGTCATATCGTGTGTTCCGAGGTTGGCAGAGCGGCGGTGACGATGCGGGGTGGCGGCGGCTTGGTCAAGCAGCCCGGCTCAAGGCGTGGCGTCGAACGCGCCGGGCAGATGCCGAGGCGCTGTGTTGGGGGCAATCAGGATGGCGTCGAAGCGCAGCTCGCTCATCGCGTGTTCGGGATGCCGACTCAGCCATGCTTCGGCGGCCGCAACGATGCGGCTCTGCTGCCGCGGCGTCACCGCGTAGGCGGCATCGTCGACATTGCCGCGTGCCTTCACCTCGACAAAGGCCACCAAAGCGTCGCGCTGCGCCACCAGATCGATTTCGCCGCACCGCGTTTTGAAGCGCCGCGCTAGGATGCGGTAGCCTTGTCGTTCGAGATAATCCGCCGCGCTGGCTTCGGCCGACAGGCCGGTGCGAAACGCTGCGATGCGCGCCAGCACGGATGGTTGCGAACGATCAGTCTTCGCCATCGTCGGCCTCGCGCTGCCGCGACAGCTCCAATGCGCGCGCGTAGATCTCGCGCTTGTGCCGGCCGGAGAGTTCGACCGCCTGCGCGACCGCGTCCTTGACGCTGTGTTGGGTTAGGGCTTCGCTCAGCCAGCGGTCGAGGTCGTCCTCGCTCATCACCCGCGAGGCCGGATCGGGTGGTCCGATCACCACGACGAATTCGCCGCGCGTCTCCATCGTGTCGGCCTGCGCGGCGAGTTCGCCGAGGGTGGCGCGCCGCACCTCCTGATGCAGCTTGGTGAGTTCGCGGCAGATCGCCGCCTCGCGCGTCGCACCGAGCAGGTCGGCAAAATCATGCACCGAGTTCTGAATCCGGCTGCCGGCTTCGAACAGCACCAGCGTCGCGTCGATCGACGCCAACTCACCGAGCCGCGTGCGGCGGGCTCCCTGTTTGGAAGGTAGAAAACCGTCGAAGAAGAACCGGTCGGTCGGCAGGCCGGCGAGCGACAGGGCAACCAACACGGCTGACGCGCCGGGTAGTCCGATCACTTGATGTCCGGCAGCGTACACC
>NZ_QTKI01000291.1:0-6235 GCF_010820945.1 Rhodopseudomonas sp. BR0C11 | reverse complement strand
GAGGTCCCGGTGTGGATGCACGCGCGCGAGCCGGCGCGGCTCGAGCAACGCTACTCGCTGCTTCGCAAAGCGGGCTGACGCGCACACCCGCGCTGATTCGCGCAAGCGAACGTGTTCATGTCATTCATCCACAGAACCGCTGATGCGACCTTCGTCGTATTGAGCCGTCTGTCCGATGGCGCGGCGCAATCTGCTTCAGTCCGGGCTCGGCTTACTAACATCAACTGTTAGTTCGATTTTGCGGCGCTATTTGACATTGATCAAACTTGAACACAGCTGCCGACGTGGTGATGAGCGCAAACTGGCGCCAATGCGCACCGAATTGCACCGCTGATATTTAACGGATTGGAACGAATTTCCGCGCACTTATTGCGTGCGAGCCGGTTCTGGATTCGCTCATAAGATGAAATCACAGCAGGGGGATTCGCGGCGACGTGCGCGTCCCTGACGTGCTGCGGATCTCTCTTTCATGCGCTGAGTGCAGCCACGCTTTCGCGCGGCCTCGTCGGGAAAGAGATCATGCCTAGTGCTCAATCGTCGCCTGTCCCGCACAGTTCTGCGGGCCTGTTTTCGTTCTTCACCAACCGCAAGATCGGGGTGAAAATCGCCATCGGTTTCGCCGCCGTGCAGGTGCTGATGGCCGTCCTGGCCGTCCTCAACTATTCCAGCTTCGGCAAGGTCGGTGATGCGTTCGCCAAGTTCGATCAGCGCGTCGGCGTCGTCGACGCCGTGCGTGACGTCGAACAGGACTTCAATTCGCTTCGCCGTACCGTGCGCGAATACAGCCTCACCGGCGAAGACTATCTGATCGCCGAAGCCACCAAGCGTCGCACCGAACTGCAGGATCACATTAAGCAATCGCTGCAGCAGATGGGTCTCGCGAGCCGGCGCGCCGCCATGGTCGAGCTCAGCAACAAGGTCGATTCCTACGTTGCCCAGTTCGAGGGGCTGACCAAGCTGCGCCAGGATCAGAACCGCTTGTCGCTGACCGTGCTGGGGCCGGTCGGGCAACGGATCGTCAGCAAGCTCGAGCAGCTGCAGTCCTCCACGATGAGCGGCGACGGCAACAGCGATCAGTCGCTTCTGGTCGCGCAATCGCTCAAGCAGTTCCTGCTCCTGCGGCTCGGCGCCGCGAAGGTGCTCGGAGTCCGGCTGGAGAAGTCCGCGCAGGCGGGCGCCGAAAAGGCTCTGGCGGATTTTCGCACCTCACTGTCGACCATGAAGACCGCGCTGACGGGAGACGCCGAACGCAAGCAGCTCGCTGCGATCGAAGCCGACCTCGCAATCTATGCGGACGGCTTCCAGCAGTCGGTTCGCGACGTCAACGAGATCGACGCGGCGATCGCGTCGATGACCAAAGTCGCTGAGTCGCTGGCAGGAGATGCCGCGGCGATCAAGCAGTCCGGTCTGACCGAATCCAAGCAGATCGGCCACCAGACCGAGGCGCTGATCAGCGAAACCCAAACCCAGATCCTGGTCATCACCCTCGGCGCGCTCGCGGTCGGCATTCTGCTCGCCTGGCTGATCGGCCGTGCCGTGTCGGGCCCGATCGTGGCGATGTCCGGCGTGATGAAGGAGCTTGCTGCCGGCAACACCAATGTCGAGATCGTCGGCTCCGGCCGTTTGGATGAGATCGGGCTGATGGCCTGCACGGTCGAAGTGTTCCGCAACAACTCGCGCGAATTCGACCGGTTGAAGGCCGAGCAGGAGGAAGCCGAACGCCGCGTCGCCGCCGAGCACAAGGCCGAGATGCAGCGCCTCGCCGATCATTTCGAAGGCGCGGTCGGCGAGATCATCGACACCGTGACCTCGGCTTCGACCGAACTCGAAGCTTCGGCCGGTACGCTGACCACCACCGCCGAACGTTCGCAGATGCTCGCCGGTTCGGTCGCGGCGGCTTCCGAACAGGCGTCGGCCAATGTGCAGTCGGTGGCCTCGGCCACCGAAGAGATGGCGTCCTCGATCACCGAGATCAGCCGTCAGGTGCAGGAGGCGGCGCGCATCGCCAACGAAGCCGTCGAGCAGGCGCGCAAGACCAACGATCGGATCGGTACGCTCGCCCAGGCGGCGAACCGGATCGGCGACGTGGTCGATCTGATCAACACCATCGCCGGCCAGACCAACCTGCTCGCACTCAACGCCACGATCGAAGCGGCGCGCGCGGGCGATGCCGGCCGCGGCTTCGCGGTGGTGGCGCAGGAAGTGAAGGCGCTTGCCGAGCAGACCGGCAAGGCGACCGGCGAGATCAGCTCGCAGATCAGCAGCATGCAGTCGGCGACGCAGGAGTCGGTCGGTGCGATCCGCGAGATCGGCGGCACCATCGAGCGGATGTCGGAGATCGCCTCGACCATCGCGTCTGCGGTGGAAGAGCAGGGCGCAGCGACGCAGGAGATCTCGCGCAACGTGCAGCAAGCTGCGCGCGGCACCCACGAGGTCTCGTCCAACATCTCCGACGTGCAGCGCGGCGCGACCGAAACCGGTTCGGCCTCGTCGCAAGTGCTGTCCGCCGCACAGTCGCTGTCGCGCGACAGCACGCGCCTGAAGGACGAAGTCGATCGCTTCATGGAGACGGTGCGGGCGGCGTAAGCCGTCGCTTCACGCCAACTCTTTGCAACTGATGTGTCGCGCCCGGGCTTCGTCCCGGGCGCGCGCGTTTGAACGACCTGTGGTGCAAAAGTGACATCTATTCCAAATGTCATGAAGTGCGGTATCTTATTACTTCGCCATATTGTGCACCTTCGGCGCTGTGATTACTTGCTCTCTGCACAGGCTGGGGACGAATGTGCTGAGGGCGTTGCGGAACGGAGTGAAGGCAGGAGCGTCGGCCGCGCATGCGCGCCGTCCAAGTCGATCGCCCGCGATCCGCAATGAGTCCGCTTGGGGCGGCGCCGTTCTGCGGATGTCGACCAGTTGGATCGTCACCCTTGCGCTGCTGCTGCAGATCGCGCTGTCGGCGATGCCGGTCGCCAGCGCCGCATCGCTCGATGTTCTTGCCAGCGCCGGCATCTGCCATTCGATCGACACCTCCGCGCCGGCCGAGTCGCAGGATCGGGTGGTGGTGCACTTCAAGTGCATCGCCTGCGTCCTGGTCTGCAGCCTGCCGCCGCCGTCGCTGGTCGTCACCGCGGCGCCGAGCTTGGCCTGGGCGTGGCTCGCCCAGCGCTGGCCGCTCGCCGAGGCTGCTCCGCGTAGCGCCCCGGTCTCCTCCCACTCCGCTCGCGGACCTCCGGACGTCGCGTAACCGCACCCGTCGCTGATCGCGCGTTTCTGCGCGGTGGCGATGCTTTGCTGTTTCGCTGCTGTCACCGTCGCGTCTGCTGTCGCAGCGCACGGCGCCAGATGTCCTGCGCCAGCCAGACGCTGCGCGCGTTCGATCTTCCGTGAGTTTCGTCATGTCATCCGTTCTGTCCGCCGGCTTGCGCCGGTCATTGCTGCTGTCCACCTCGCTGCTGTCGTTGCCGTGCGCGGCGATCGCGTTCTCGGCGGTCTCGCTCTCGTCGGCGCCGGCTTCGGCCCAAACTGCGAGCAATCTGTCGACCATCGTGGTCGAGCCCGCCAGGCCGCGCGCCAAACCGCGCGTGCGCGCCGCCACGCCGTCGCCGCAGCGCGGCCCGGTGATCCGCGACGCTGCGGTGCCTCCGCCGCCCGCCGCGCCATCGTCTGAGCCGGTGTCCGCCTCGGCCACGACGCTGCCGGGCTCGGCCGCGGTGACGCGCAGCCTCGGCACCAGCGACAGCGCCTCGCTGATCACCGACATTCCGGGCGGCGCAGTGTGGGGTGCCGGCGGCGTTTCCAGCCTGCCGGCGCTGAACGGCGTCGGTGCCGATCGCGTGCAGGTGGCGATCAATTCAATGCTGATCAGCCCGGCGTGCCCGAACGAGATGAATCCGCCGCTGTCCTTCGTCAATCCGCAGATGATCGCCAGCATGCGCGCCTATCTTGGCGTCGCGCCGGTCAGCGTCGGCGGCGACTACATCGGCGGCAAGATCGACGTCACCCCCGCGCCGCCGCAGTCTGCGACCGGGCCGAGCCTGCTGACCACAGCGACCGTCTCCGGCTTCTATCGCAGCAACGGCAACGCTTACGGCGTTGATGCGCGTGCGACGATCGCCAATCAGGACACCAGCGTCACCTACACCGGCGGCTGGGCCCGCTCCGGCAACTACAAGGCCGGCAACGGCATGACGGTGAAGTCGACGCTGTGGGAGGTGCAGAACCACGCCGTCAGCATCTCGCGGCAGAGCGCCGGCAATCTGTTCACGCTGCAGGTCGGCGGGCAATTCATCCCGTATCAGGGCTACGTCAACCAGTACATGGACATGGTTTCCAACCGGTCGATGTTCGTCAACGGCCGCTACGACGGCGTGTTCGACTGGGGCAAGCTGGAGACATCGGCGTTCTATCACCGCATCCGGCACACCATGGGCTTCATCGCGCCCGACAAGATCAGCAACATGCCGATGGACACCCGCGGCACCGACCTCGGCTATAACATCAAGGCGTCGGTGATCGCCTCCGACCACGATCTGATCCGCATCGGCAACGAGACCCATGCGTATCGGCTCGACGACTGGTGGGATCCGGTGCCGGGCTCGGGGATGATGATGTCGCCCAACACCTTCATCAACATCAACGACGGTCGCCGCACCCGGCTCGGCACTGGAACCGGGAATGGACCACGCTGTTCGGTCTGCGCAACGACGTGGTGTGGATGGGCACCGGCAACGTCCAGGGTTACAGCTCGATGTACGCCGCCGATGCGGCACGCTTCAACGGCCGTGACCGCGATCGCACCGACGTCAATTTCGACGGCTCGGCGCTGATCCGCTACGAGCCCAATGCGATCAGCCAGTTCGAGCTCGGCTTCGCCCGCAAGACCCGCTCGCCAAATTTGTACGAGCGCTACACCTGGTCGAACACCGCGATGGCGATGAAGATGATCGGCTGGTTCGGCGATGGCAACGGCTATGTCGGCAATGTCGACCTCAACCCGGAAAAGGCTCACACGGTGAGCTTCACCGCGGCGTGGCACGATCCGGCGCAGAAGCTTTGGGAGGTTCGAGTCACGCCGTACTACAGCTACGTGCAGGACTACATCGACGTGAACCGCTGCTTCATCGCGGGCAGCTCGACCTGCAATGCGGCGAATCTGACCAAGACCAACGCCTTCGTGTTCCTGCAGTTCGCCAACCACGACGCCGAACTCTACGGCGTCAATCTCGACGGTCGGCTGACGGCGTGGGACAATTCGGCTTACGGCCGAGGCGTGCTGCGCGGGCAGTTCGCTTATGTGCACGGCCAGCGCACCGACGGCATCAACTTGTATCACGTGATGCCGGTCAACGCGAAGCTCGGGCTCGATCACGAGCTCGGTGGCTGGGTCAACGGCATCGAGCTGCAACTGGTCGGCGCCAAGACCCAGGTCAGCGAGGTGCACAACGAGACCACGACGTCGGCCTACGCGCTGCTGAACCTCCGCACCGGTTATCGCTGGGAGAACGTGCGGCTGGATGTCGGCGTCGATAACGTTTTCGACAAGTTCTACACGCTGCCGCTCGGCGGGGCGGACCTCGTCGATTACCGCGCGGCCTCGATGATGGGCGGATCGTCGCCGATCTGGGGCTATGGCGTGCCGGGCATGGGGCGGTCGTTCAACACCCGCCTGACCGTATCGTTCTGATCGCGTGTGGGGCCGCTTTCGATTCTGGCAGCGGCCCCATTCACCGGCCTTGAAGCCGCGTAGGACTACGAAGAGAATAATCGACTACAATCGCAGGTCGGCGCGAGATTGTTTTTTCATCCGGCTCGAGTAGATAGACGTACTCCACGCAGAGGGAAGTTCATCATGCTCGACCGCCGCAATCTTCTGACCGTTCTGGGTGCCGCGATCTTTGTGGCTTCGCCCGCGCTCGCCGCCGAGGACCATAGCGCCCACATGCATGCTGCGGCCGCCGGCGCTGCGCCGGCCAATGCCAAGCTGATCGAAACCGCGTCCGATTGCGTCAAGACCGGGCAGGCCTGCATCGCGCATTGCCTGCAGTCGTTCGCGGCCGGCGACACCTCGCTCGCGGCCTGCGCCAAGTCGGTCGACCAGATGCTGTCGGTCTGCGCCACGCTCCAGAAGCTCGCATCCCTCGGCTCTCCGAACCTGCCGGCGATGGCCAAGGTGGCGCTGGCGGTGTGCGAGGATTGCGAAAAGGAGTGTCGCAAGCACGCCGATCAACACGCCACCTGC
>NZ_QTKI01000290.1:0-6236 GCF_010820945.1 Rhodopseudomonas sp. BR0C11 | reverse complement strand
AGGCAGGCGTCGGGGACTTCGCGGCCCAAACGGCCGGCCTTTAGCTTGGCCATCGTGGCGAGCTGGGTGACGTCTTCGCCGGCGACCAGCGCTTCGGCGGCGCGATACACCAGCGAGCGCAGCAGCTCGACCTCGGTCTGCAGCTCGGCGAGACGGAAGTGGATCACCTGGTTGTCCAGCAGCGGCTTGCCGAACGCCTTGCGGCCGCGGGTGTATTCGATGGTGTTCTGGATCGTCTTCTCGTGGGCCTTGAGGCAAGCCGCCGCACCCCACAGCCGCTCCTCCTGGAACTGCACCATCTGATAGGTGAAGCCCTTACCCTCCTCGCCGATCCGGTTGCGCTTCGGCACCCGCACCTCGTCGAAGTAAATCTGAGCGGTGTCGGACGAGCGCATGCCGAGCTTGTCGAGCTTGCGTGCGATCGTGACGCCCTTGGTCTTCATCGGCACGCAGATCAGCGACTTGTTGCGATGCACCAGCCCCTCACCAGTGTTGCACAGCAGGCAAATCCAGTCGGCCTGGGTGCCGTTGGTGATCCACATCTTGCCGCCGGAGATCACGTAGTCGTCGCCATCAGATTTCGCCGTGGTCTTGATCGAGGCGACGTCCGAGCCCGCACCAGGCTCCGACACGCCGATGCAGGCGACGTAGTCACCGGCGATCGACGGGGCCAGAAACTCCTTGCGCAGCTCGTCAGAGCCGAACCGCGCCAGCGCCGGCGTCGCCATGTCGGTCTGCACGCCGATCGCCATCGGCACGCCGCCGCAATTGATTGCGCCGAGCTCCTCCGCCATCATCAGCGCGTAAGAGTAATCGAGCCCCTGCCCGCCATATTCGACCGGCTTATTGAGCCCGAGGAAGCCGAGATCGCCGAGCTTTTTGAACAACTCGTGCGCCGGGAAGATGCCGGCGTTCTCCCAGTCGTCGACGTGGGGATTGATATCGCTCTGAATAAACTTCTGCAGAATGCGGCGCGGCTCGTCGTGGTCTTGGCTGAACAGCATTGTCTCTTCCCTGGTCATTCTTATCGGTCGTCATTCCGGGGCGCGCGCAGCGCGAGCCCGGAATCCATAATCACCGACAGGGGTTATGGATTCCGGACTTGCTCCCTTCGGTCGCAATCCGGAATGACGATCGTTGGTAAGTCACGCTCACAATCCCATCTGCCGGCTGGCGAGGTCCTTCATGATTTCCTCGGTGCCGCCGCCGATGGCGTTGACTTTGACGTCGCGATAGATCCGCTCGACCTTGACGCCGCGCATATAGCCGGCGCCGCCGAAGATCTGCACCGCTTCCGAGGCGCAGAACGCCATCGTCTGCGTCGCCTGGTTCTTCAGCATGCAGATTTCGGCGATCGGGCTCTCGCCCTGATCGACGCGCCAGGCGAGCAGTTCGAGCATCGCCTGCGAGGCGGAGATCTTCTGCGCCATGTCGACCAGCTTGTGGCGGATCACCTGATGCTTAACCAGCGGCTTGCCGAAGGTGACGCGCTGCTTGGCGTATTCTGTCGCCTCGTCGAGACACACCCGCGAGGCGGCGATGCAGCCCGCCGCCATCGTCAGCCGCTCGCTATTGAAGTTCATCATGATGATCATGAAGCCGGCGCCCTCGGTACCGAGCAGATTGGCGGCCGGCACGCGGCAATTGTCGAAGTGCAGCGTCGCGGTGTCAGACGCCCACCACCCCATCTTCTTCAGCGGCGTCCGGGTCAGCCCAGGCGTATCGCCGGGGATCAGCAGCAGGCTGACTCCGCCCGGCCCGTCGCCGCCGGTGCGCACTGCGGTGGTGATGTAGTCGGCGCGCATGCCGGAGGTGATGAAGGTCTTCTCACCATTGACGACGTAGTGATCGCCGTCCCGCACCGCACGGGTGCGCAGGTTGGCGACGTCGGAGCCGCCGGAGGGTTCAGTGATCGCCAGCGCCGAGATCTTCTTGCCAGAGAGAATTTCGGGCAGCACCCGCGCCTTCAGCTCAGGAGAACCTGCGCGCGCGATCGGTGGCGCGCCGATCGAATGGCTGTTGAGGCTGGCGCTGACGCCGCCGGCCGCCGCCCGCGCCAGTTCCTGGGTGGCGACGATCCACATGAACTGATCGCACGGCGTGCCGCCGTATTCTTCCGGGAAGCCGAGGCCCAGGAGCCCGATCGCCGCGGCCTTCTCGTATAGTTCGCGGGGGAAACCACCGGCTTCGTCCCACTCGGTGGCGAACGGTTCGATTTCATTCTGGACGAAACGCCGGATCACGTCGCGAAACGCGATGTGGTCGGCATTGTAGAATGGTGAGTTGGTCAATCCTCGCACCCGCGGTCAGCCCATGCTGGCAGCGAGGATGCCGGGAAAGCCCGGAACCGCCTTGCGTCGAGGCGCTGACCGCTGCGCGCGGCGAACGGCGGATCAGTGGTGGTGCTTCTGCTGCGCGATATAGGCCGCCAGATCCTTGGTCTCGTCGCGGCTCAGCGCCATGTTGGACATCTTCGGATGCGGCTCGAGCAGGAAGAAAGCCAGCTTCTCTTCGTTGAAGTTGGCCTGCGAGGCAATCGCCGCGAACGACGGCGCCATATCGGTGCCCTTGCGCTGCTGGTCGGAGACAACGTGGCAGCTGGTGCACCAGCGCTTGGCCAGTGTCTCACCATTTTCGGCATCGGCCGCAAGCGCGCGTCCGGCGCCGGCGATCAGCAGCAACGACAGGCCCAGAGTGACAGCGCGCATCGGAAATCCCTTGTGTTCTGCGAGGCGGCGCGGCCGCCGCGGCAAATCAGAAAGTTCCGCTGTTTACTTCAAGCGGCGGTGGGGCGATAGATGGCCGATCGGCGGGTATCCTGACAGTTCCCGCATCGCCCGTCATTGCGGCAGTTTCCCTTGGTCCCGAAAGGTGCATAATCCAGCGCTCATGGCCCTGCTTCGGACCTCCCCTGCCCATGCTGACCGCACAACGTGATTCGCTGCGGTTGCTCCGCGCGATCCTGGTCGCATCCGTTGTGCTGCCGATCGCGCTGTTCAGCTACGCCTCCTGGCTGTCGTATCGCACCAACGAAGCGAATGCCGATCGCCAGATCGACAAGACGCGCGACATCATCACCGAACATGCGCTGAAGATCTTCGAGTCTGTGCAGCGTTCGATCGCCGAGACGTCGGAGATCGTGCGCGGCATGTCGGACGAGGAGATCCGTGCGAACGAAGCCACACTGCATGCCCGCTTGAATCGTCTGATCGGCGGTTCCGAGCAGATCAAATCCATGTGGATCTTCGACAAGACCGGACGGCCGCTGATCAACACCATGCAGTTCCCGTCGCCGAGGTCGGACCTGTCCGACCGCGATTATTTCCGGGTGCATGTCGACAACGACATCGGCCTTTATGTCGGACGAGTGCTGCAGCCGCGGCCTCCCTTCGACGGCGCACCGTTCTTCAGCGTCAGCCGGCGCCGCAATGCGCCGGATGGCAGCTTCGCCGGCGTGATTCAGACCTCGGTGCTGCCGGATTATTTCGAAGGCTTTTACGCCAAGGTCGGCCGCGATGAAGGCAGCTTCGCCTCGCTGGTGCGCGACGATGGCGCGATCCTCGCCCGGATGCCCGAAATCGATGGCACCGACACCGCCGTGAAGCCGGACGGGATCGTCGGCCAGGCGATCCGCGAAGGCCACAGCGAGGGCCGGATGACAACGGTGTCGTCGATCGACGGCGTCGAGCGACGCGTCGCATTCCGCAAGCTGCCCAATCTGCCGGTCTACGTGTTCGCCGGCCTGGAGACGAGCGCAATCCGCGCGGCGTGGCAGGCACAGATGGGCGCCTATCTGCTGGTCGGCCTGCCCGCCACCGCAGCCCTGATCGCGATCGTGCTCCTGGCAATGCGGCGAACGCAGAAGCTGTACGAAGAAGCCGACCGCCGCCATATCGCCGAGAATGCGCTGAAGCAGTCGCAGCGGCTGGAGTCGCTCGGGCGCCTCACCGGCGGCGTCGCGCACGACTTCAACAACCTGCTGATGGTGGTCGGCGGCTCGGTGCAGAAGCTGCGGCGACGGCACAGCGATCTGCAGGACATCCGCAGCTTCGACATGATCGACTCTGCCGTCGCCAAAGGCACCGCCCTGACTCGGCAATTGCTGTCGTTCTCGCGCCGCCACAACGTCGCCGCCAAAGCGGTCGACCTCGGCGACGCCGTGACCAAGTTCGCCGACGTGCTGCGGCAATCGGTGCGCAGCGACATCGGCATCGTGATCGATCCTCCGCACGAGCCGGTGGTGGTGATGATCGACCCCAACGAGTTCGAGATCGCGCTGCTCAATCTCGCGCTGAACGCGCGCGACGCGATGCCCGACGGCGGCCGGATCTCCATCTCGATCCGTACCGAGACGCTAAAGAATTTCGGTCCGCGCCGGCTCAGTGGCAACTACGCCATTCTGTCGTTTGCCGACACCGGCGTCGGTATCCCGGACGACATCCGCGAGCGGATCTTCGAGCCATTCTTCACCACCAAGCCGGTCGACCGGGGCACCGGTCTCGGCCTCAGTCAGATCTACGGCTTCGTGCAGCAATCGAGCGGCGCGATCACGGTCGACAGCGAACTCGGTCGCGGCACGCGGTTCGATCTGTTCTTGCCGCTCTCGACGGAGGCCCTCGGCAGCGACGAGCCGCTGCCGACGCTGGCCGTGCCGCGATCCGGCAAGCCTAAGACGCTCTTGCTGGTGGAAGATCACCCCGACGTGGCGTCGGTGGCGGCTGACTACGCCGTGCAGTGCGGCTTCACCGTGGTGCCGGCGAACTGTGCCGAGGCCGCGATCGAGGTGCTCAATCGCCGGCGTGACATCGATCTGGTGTTCAGCGATATCGTGATGCCCGGCATGAGCGGGCTCGAGCTGGCGCGGCTAATCCGGGAGCATCACCCCGAGACGCCTGTCGTGCTGGCGTCGGGCTACAGCGACCGCTCGGCATCGGCTCTGAGCGAAGGTTTCGCCCTGCTGCAAAAGCCGTACACGCTGGAGGACATGCGAGCGGCGCTCACCCAGGCGCTGCAAGGCGTCCCGGGCACGGCACCTGTGTGAACAGCAGCTGCGCGGAGCCAATCACCCCGCGCAGCCTAAAACGCACGCTCACCAATGACGGTGGTGATGCCAGTGGCGATGGCCGCCCCAGCCGGGACCGAAACCGGCGCGGATCACGGGGCCGCCGTATGCGCCATAGGCGCGATACGGCCGGTCGTAAGAGCGGTAGCCGTAATACACCGGACGCGGCCGGTAGTAGTAGCGCGGACCGCCCCAACCCCAGCCGCCGCCGTAATAGGCCGGACCGCCGTAGTAGCCGACGTAACGCGGGCCGTAACCATAGCCGCCGTAGTACGGACCGCCGCCGTAGTAGCCATAGCCCGGACCATAAGCGTAGGCATTGGTCGCCACGCCTGCGATCAGCGCGCCGGCGGCGAGACCGCCGATGAACGGACCGATGCCGCCACGCGCTTCAGCCGGAGCCGGCGCCGCGACGGTCGCGGCGGCAAGGGTGGCGACGGTACCTAGAACCAACGCAGTCTTTGTCATGGAGCACATCCTCTGAGCCGTTGATGTGGCGGATAACCGCAGCGTTTTGCAAAGTTGCGGGAACCCTGCCCTCCGAAGCCCCAGCACACGCAGAATCTATGTACGCCAGGAAGCGGAGACCGGAACCCGACGAAAAGTCGCAGTGGCTAAGGTCCGAGGCTATGACTTGGCGGGCGCTGCGGCGACGGTGACGATGCCGTATTTGGTCAGCTCGTCCGGCTTGAACACGAACAACCGATCCTTCGGCGTTTCCATCGCACGGGTCCAGACTTCGAGGTCGATGCCCATGTCGCGCAGATAGCGCAGGCAGCGCGCCGAGATGCGCTGGGCGTCACTCATCTGGTCGCGCGGTGCCGCGGCCTCGGTACTCTTCACCGCGAACACCTGATGAACGCCGACCGCCGCCTTGGCGCCGACGCGGCGCTCGGTGCCGCCGAACAGCACCAGCGGACAGGAGGACGCGCACGTCTTGCCGGCTTCGACCTCGGTGGCGAGCTTGCGGTCGCGGATCAGACGGCCCATCGCCAGCGCATCGGACACCGAGCCGCCGGGCGAATTCAGCACCACGGTCTTGATGTACTCGCCGTAGCGAGCGATCTCCCTGCCGAACGCCTCGGCGCTGCCCGGCGTGATCGTGCCGCTGGCCTGGAGGCGGCCACCGCTGCCGAGTTCGAACGTCATCGGCCGGCTGAGCTCGCCGCCGGAT
>NZ_QTKI01000289.1:0-6245 GCF_010820945.1 Rhodopseudomonas sp. BR0C11 | reverse complement strand
CAGGAGTACACGATTGAGCTGCCAGCGCGCTAGCCCCAGTGCCTGCGCCTGATCGGGACGTTCGGCGGACGCCTCCGGCGCATGACGGGCCTGGACCTCGCGCAGCAGCATCGTCGCCCGGGCCAGGCATGCCCGAGCGGCGAACGGATCGTCCTCGACAGCGTCGGATGCCTCCTGCAGCATCTCCGCCAGACACGCAAAGGCATCGCTTGGGCTGGCTAACCGGGACATGGCTTCGGCTCTGGGTGCGGTGCTCGCTGTCATTGCCGCTGATTGAAGGACAATACGACGACACGTTGAAGTCGGACCAAGGTGCGCTGCGGTGCTGCATTGGTTTCGCCGAGAGCAAACCAAGGTTTACATTGCGCTTTCGGCACGAAACCGAATAGCCGGCCGCCTTTAGCCGCCGCCCAAGCCGTCGTCGGCGCTGAAAACTGGATTGTCCGCCGAAGCTTGATTAGATTTCGGCGGTGCGGAATCGCAGAGGACGCAGACCCCTTTCATGGCTTCCCTCCCCAGTCCCCTGATCGTGGTCGTCGATGACGACGCCGGCATCAGAGAAGCGCTGGAAGGCCTGTTCAGGTCTGTGGGGCATCGGGTGGCGCTGTTCGGATCGGCGCAGGATCTGCTGACGACCGGTGTTCCGCCCGATGCCAACTGCCTGATCCTCGATGTCCGCCTGCCCGGCACCAGCGGACTGGACCTGCAGGACATGCTGTCCCGTCTGGAAGTCCGGATCCCAATCATCTTCATGACCGGCTACGGCGATGTGCCGATGACGGTGCGCGGGATGAAGGCCGGTGCCGTTGACTTCCTAACCAAGCCGTTCCGCGATCAGGAGATGCTGGACGCAGTGTCCGGCGCTATCGAGCTCGATCGGCGTCGCCGCGAATCCGAACGCAAGCGCAACGAGATCGCCCAACGCTTCGACGCTCTTACCCCCCGCGAGAAACAGATCTTCGAATTGGTTTCCGCAGGATCGATGAACAAGAACGTCGCCGCCGATCTCGGATTGAGCGAAATCACCGTGAAGATTCATCGCGGCCGCGTGATGAAGAAGATGGGCGCCCGATCCCTCGCCGATCTGGTGCGAATGGCCGAAGTTCTCGCGCCGCGCGCTGGGGAAGCAACGTAAAACCATCGTATGACTTATATTGCAGGAACGGGTGCCCCAGAGTCCCTCGACGTCGGCTCGTGCTGCATCACTCTTGAGGATGGCAGAAATGACCATCGGCAAGATCGTTACGGTGATAGACGACGACGAAAACGTCCGGATCGCCATCGAAGGATTGATCCGCTCGCTCGGACACACGGCGCGCGGCTTTGCATCGGCACAGCAATTCCTGGCCTCCGACGCCCGCTCGACGACCTCTTGCCTGATCACCGACGTACAGATGACCGAAGTCAGCGGCGTCGACCTCCATGCCCGTCTGACCGCCGAAGGTGGCGCGCCGCCGGTGATCTACATCACCGCGTTCCCGGACGAGCGGATCGAAGCTAGAGCCCGCGCCCTCGGCGCGATCGGATTCCTGAGCAAGCCTTTCGACGCGGAAACTCTGGTACACTGCATTCAGCGCGCGCTGGCATCCGGCCCTGATGGCCGGGCCTGATTGGCAGGCCGAGCGCCACAACTGGATCGGTGCCGTGAAACAGATCGACGCCCCGATGGAGTTGGTGCGGCGCGAAGGCGGCTTGAGCGTCTTTCGGCGCCAAGCCGACAGCATGGCTCCACCGAGCCTGGTGGTGATGGCCGATCTCGACGATCCGTCAGCTGCGCAGCAGCTCGCCCGTGAATTCGCCCTCACCCGCGATCTCGATGCTGATTACGTCCTCCGCCCGCGCGAACTGGTGACGATCGACGGCCGCGCCGCGCTGATCATCGATGACCACGACGCCGAGCCTCTGTCCGAGAAGCTTGGGCAGCCGCTGCCGGTGGCGCGGCTGTTACGTTGGGGCATCGGCATCGCGCAGGCGCTCGGACACATTCACGGCCAAGGCCTGATCCACCGCAATCTGAATCCGGCCGCGGTCTGGATCGACCCATCCGATCGGGTTTGGCTGACATGTCTCGCCTGCGCCTCGCGGCTCAATCGCGAACGTCCCGATATCGCTGGGAGTGAGACCGGATCGCCGACCTACATGTCGCCGGAACAGACCGGGCGGCTCAATCGCTCGATCGATGCGCGGAGCGATCTCTATGTCTTCGGCATTCTGCTCTACCAGATGCTAGCCTCGGGCAGCCTGCCGTTCTTCGCCTCCAGCCCGGGCCAGTGGATCCACTATCACATCGCCCGAAGACCGAACCCGCTGCCAAACGCTTCCGCGGCCACCATCGCGGTCGAACGGATTGCATTTCGGCTGCTCGAAAAATCCGCCGATGACCGCTATCAGACCGCGCTCGCCGTCGAGCGCGATCTGCGAGCCTGCCTCGCGGCGTGGGAGACCAACGGCACAACGGCCGGCGTCCGTCTGACCGAGCACGACGCCGCCGGCATCGTACGAATGCCGGAGAAGCTGTACGGCCGCGAGGCCGAGATCAACGTGATCCTGTCCGCCTATCATCGCGCCGCCTCGACCGGCACCACCGAATGGGTCCTGATCTCGGGATATTCCGGCGCCGGCAAATCATCGGTGGTCAACGAACTGCGCAAGAGCCTTGCGCCGACCAATGGCTGGTTCATCGCCGGCAAGTTTGATCAGTACAAGCGCGACATCCCATTCGCCACCCTGGCCCAAGCCTTTCGCTCCCTGGTGCGCCAGATCCTCGGCCTCGACCGCGCGACGCTCGACCATTGGCGCATCACGCTGCAGGACGCGGTGGGCGAGCACGGCGAGCTGATGGTCAATCTGGTCCCGGACCTCGCCTTGGTGATCGGCGATCAGCCGCCGCTGCCGGAGCTGCCGCCGCAGGAGAGCAAGAGCCTGTTCGAAGCTGTGCTGGCCCGCTTCCTCGCCGCGATCGCACGTGCCGAGCATCCGCTGGTGCTGTTTCTCGACGACCTGCAATGGCTGGACAAGGCGACCTCCGAATTTCTGGTGCGGCTCGCGCAAAACATCGACACCCGTCATCTTCTCGTCGTCGGCGCCTACCGCGATAATGAAGTGGACGACAGCCATCCGCTCTCCTGCGCGCTGGCGGAGATCCGGCACAGCGTGTCGCATATCGAGGAGATCCGCCTCGCGTCGCTCAGCGCAGACGACATCTGCGCGCTGGTCGCCGACGTGCTGCGCGCCGAGCCTGACCATGTAGTCCCGCTGGCGGAACTGATCCATCGCAAGACGGGCGGCAATCCATTCTTCGCGATTCAGTTCTTTTCGTCCCTGGTCGACGAGCAGCTCGTGAGCTTCCATCTGCTGCATCACGAGTGGATCTGGAACGTCGATCTGATCGACCAGAAGGGCTTCACCGACAACGTCGTCGATCTGATGAGCCGCAAGCTTCACAGACTCCCGCCCCGCACCCGAGACGTGCTGCAGACGTTCTCTGCCCTCGGTATGAACGCTGAAGCCTGCCTGCTAGCGCAGCTCCGCGACATCACCGTGGAGGAAGTCCACGGCGCGCTGCAGGACCTCGTCGCCAACGAACTGCTGCTGCGCACTGAGAACGATTACCGGTTCGTGCATGACCGCGTGCGCGAAGCCGCCTATCGGCTGATCGATCCTTCGGATTTGCCGGCCGAGCATCTGGCGATCGCCAGACACCTTGCCAATTCCGTTCCGAGCTCGTCCGACGCCTTGTTCAGCATCGCCAATCACTACAATCTCGGGGCGTCGCTGCTGTCGTCCCGCTCGGAGATGGTGCTGGCCGCCGGCTACAATCTGAAAGCTGGCCGCGCCGCCAAGAAGGCGATCGCCTACAGTTCGGCGCGGGTTTACCTCGCGGCAGCGCTCACCCTGCTCGGCGAGAATCGATGGGCCGAGCAGCCCGATCTGGCCTACGACGTCGAATATCAGCTCGCCGAATGCGAGTTTCTGACCGGCGCCCTGACGGAAGCAGAAGAGCGGTTGCGCGATCTCGTCACCAAGGCACGTGGCGAAATCGCAATTGCTGCCGTGGTCGCGCTGCAGATCACGCTCTATACCGCGATGGATCGCAGCGATCTCGCAATCGAGGCGTGTCTCGCCTATTTGCGCGACGTCGGCATCGTCTGGTCGCGGCATCCGGACCGCGAGGAGGCGAGCGCCGAATACCAACTGCTGACCCAGCGCCTCGGCGGCCGCAGTATCGGCTCCCTGCTCGATCTTCCGATCTCGACCGATCGCTCGCGATCGGCGGCGCTCTCAGTCATGACGGCGGCGCTGGCGCCGGCGTTCTTTACAGATCTCAATCTAGTATGCCTGCTGCTGTGCCGAATGGCCAATCTCAGTATTCAGCACGGCAACACGGATGCTTCCGCCCTCGCCTATGCGTATCTCGGCATGGTCGTCGGCCCCTGCTTCGGCGACTACGCCGCCGCTCTCCAATTTGGCGACCTCGGGCTACGCCTGGTCGAAACCCGCGGCTTCGGCCAATACAAGGCGCGCGTCCACCTGACCTACGGCGCCCATGTGTTGCCTTGGGCTCGCCCCCTACACGAGGCTCAGCCCTATCTGCGGCGCGCTTTCGAAGAGGCCAACGAGACCGGCGATCTGACCTATGCGGGTTTCTCGTCGTGCACCCTGATCACCAACCGGCTGTCGGCCGGCGATCCGCTCGACGAAGTCGAAGTCGAGGCCTCCGCCCGGCTTGCGCTGATGAAGCGGGCGAAGTTCGGCCTGATCGTCCACATCATCACCACGCAGCTGCAGTTCCTGCGATCGCTGCGCGGCGAGACCGTAGCACTGGGTTCGCTGAGCAGCGAGGGCTTCGACGAAGAGCAATTCGCCCGCGAGCTGGCGGCGAACCGCAGCCTCGACATCGCATTGTGCTGGTTCTGGATCCGCAAGATGCAGGCGCTGTATTTCGCCGGTGATTACGTCGCGGCATTCGCAGCGCTGCGCAAGGCTCAGCCGCTGCTGTGGAGCACCGTCGGCCACCACGAATATTCGATCTACTATTTCTATGTCGGCGTGATCAGCGCCGCCAACATGGACTCGCCTGGGCCGCCCGCGCCGTATGCCGAACTCGCCGAACTGCTGGCCGAAGCACATCGGCAAATGGCCACCTGGGAAATCAATAACCCCGAGAACTACAAAGGAGCGCGAGCGCTGCTGGAAGCCGAAATCGCGCGGCTGCAGCACCGCCCGTTCGAAGCGCTGCGGCTATATCAGCAGGCGATCTCGTCGTCGCACCGCGGTCGGGTCTCACAGGTCGAAGCCATCGCCCACGAACTGGCCGCATGCTTCTGCCGGCAACAGGGCCTCGACACCGCCTACCACGCCCATCTCGCCAAGGCGCGCGACGGCTATCAGCAATGGGGGGCGTTCGCCAAGGCCGCCCAGATCGATCGCCTGTATCCGGACGTCGTCGCCGCGCTTTCCGCATCGGCTCAGGTTCCTTCAAGCATCGCCGAGAGCTTCGATCTCGCCGCCGTGCTGCGCACCTCCGAGGCGGTCTCCAACGAATCCGGCGTGCCGAGGCTGATGGAAACCCTGATGACCTTGGTGCTCGAGCACGCGGGCGCGCAGCGAGGCCTGCTGATCCTGCCACAGGACGACGAACTGTCGATCCGGGCCGAAGCCAGGACCGCCGAATCCGGGATCGAGGTCGTCCTGCGCGACGACATCGCATCGACAGACGAACTGCCCCGATCGATCGTCAACTTCGTCGCCCGCACCGGCGAGGCCATCACGATCGACGACGCTCATGTCAGCCGGTTTGCTGACGACCCTTATGTGGCCCGGCTGAAGGCGCGATCAATCCTGTGCCTCCCGCTGATGAAGCGCAGCAAGCTGATCGGCATTATCTTTCTGGAGAACAATCTCGCCGCCGGGGTGTTCACGCCCGGCAAACTGTCGGTGCTTAAGCTGCTGTCCTCACAGGCGGCGATGTCGCTGAAGAACGCCTTCCTGGAAGAGAAGGACGCGCTGGTCGACGCGCTGCAAAAATCGCAGTCCGAATTGATGCGGATGTCGCGCCTGACTGCCATCGGCGAACTGGTGATCTCGATCGCCCATGAGATCAACCAGCCCCTCACCGCGATCATCACAAATGCCGACGTCTGCCTGCGCTGGCTCAACAACGAACAGCCGTCGATCGCCGAGGCCAAGAACGCGGCGAGCCGTGTGATCGAAAACGGCCGTCGTGCCGCCGACGTGGTTCAGAC
>NZ_QTKI01000029.1:0-21823 GCF_010820945.1 Rhodopseudomonas sp. BR0C11 | reverse complement strand
GCCCGGCTGCTTCGCGCTGGCCGACGCCTGCGGATGTTTGGGGCCGATCTCGCCGAGCGCGGCGCAGGCCGCTTCCTTTTCCTTCAGCGCCGACAGGGACTGGCCGAGCCGCAGCAGCGCGTCCGGCGCCTTGCCGGACTTCTCGTGTTTGCTGGTCACGGCTAGAAATGACTCGGCGGCTTCGCGATACATCTGGCGCTGGAAGAAGCTCTCGCCAAGCCAATACTGCGCATCGGCAGTCAACGGATTGTCCGGGTACTTCTGCGCAAAGTTGCGCATGGTTTCTTCGGCCAACGCGTAGTCGCGGCGCTGCATGTAGCCGATGCCGAGGTCAAACTCGTCGCGCGGCGTCTGCGACGGCGGCTGCGTCGTCAAGGCGCCGCCAGCTGCGGCGGCAGGCGCTTGCTGAGCCGCGGACGGCGCACCGCCTTGCGGATAACCGCCTTGGACGTAACCGCCATTGCCGTTCGACAGATCCATCGGGGCGCCGGCGGCCCGGCCGGCCGGCATGCCGCCGCCCTGCTCCATCGGCAGTTGGCCGCCGCCAAGCGCGCGCGGTACGCCGGGCGCGTTGGGATCGCGCGACGGATCGAACGCGTCGCCGCGGCGGCCGCCGCCCTGCGGCGCCGTGGGTTGCGGCTGGACCATCGGCGCCTGCGGCTGACCGTAACCCGGCTGCGGCTGGCCGTAAGCCGGTTGCTGCGCGGGCTGACCATAAGGTTGCTGCGGAGCCGCCGGCGGGGTCGCCGCCTGATTGGGGGCGGGCTGCTGCGCACCGGGCGCACCGGCGCCGCTCTGCAACTGCCGGACCTGATCTTCAAGCCGCCGGTTGCGGTATTGTAGTTCTTCGTTCTGGCCGGTCAGCGTCCGCAGCCGATCCTCGAGCTGCTGGATACGAATCTCGGGATCGACCTCGCCGCCGTATTGCTGGGCCAGCGCGGGAGCGGCGAAAGCGAGCGTCGCCACCAGAGCGAGGCTGCGCGCGGAGACGGCAAAACCTGATGACATGACAGTCCGACGAGTTCGAGGGCGGCCAAACGAGTGGCGCTGGATTGATCGCCGTACTACGCCAAAAATGTGACTGAGGCGACGGCCAAAGCTCCCGCCGAAAACAAAAACGGCGCCCTGCGGCGCCGTTTCACAACTTCGATGTGGCCGTACGATCAGGCGCCGGCGTTCAGCACCGTGACGGCGCGGCGATTCTGCGACCAGCACGAGATGTCGTTGCAGACCGCGACCGGACGCTCCTTGCCGTAGGAGATGGTACGCATCCGCTGCGCGTCGATACCACGCGACACCAGATAGTTGCGGACCGACTGCGCACGACGCGCGCCGAGCGCAATGTTGTATTCGCGGGTGCCGCGCTCGTCGGCGTGGCCTTCGATGGTGAAGGTATAGCGGCTGTAGGTCTGCAGCCACTGCACCTGCTTGTCGAGGGTCGCAGCCGCCTGCGGCGACAGATCCGACTGATCGCTCTCGAAGAACACACGGTCGCCGACGTTGACGACGAAATCCTGCTGGCTGCCCGGGGTGGCCGCACCAGCCATCGCGCCATCGGCACCGCCGAGCCCATTCTTGTTCGCGCATGCCCCCATCGACAGGGCCACCGCGAGCACCGCGGCCACCTTCAATCCCTGGAGGATTCGCTTGTGATTGGTCATTCCGGAGCCTCCACGCTCGCGATATTCCGACTGTGTTTTCGGTCTACAGGGCGATGGTTAAGCGAACGTTCCGTCAACCTTGACGAGGTGTTGCCGAACTCGATCAATTGCCCCCGGTCGGCCAAAAGCAAACGCGATGGTTAATGAGGTGCAAATGTGGCGCCAGAGTGAAGCCGTGGCGTTCCATTCTTGGATACGCCGGCAGCGTGGACACCCGTCAGCGCTGGCAAGAAGGCCAAGCCTGCAATCATTGACGATCGTCGGTCGATGCCGACGATCGATCTGAAAACGGGTTCGATCTGATTGGCCGCAAGACGGCGTCGTCAGAAGTGCGTCCGACCGAGGGCGAGGGGCACCAGATTTGGAGCCTCGGCCAGAGTCAGATTGGGAACCCTCCTCGCGTGCTCGAACAAGCTGCACCGCTCGGACTCAGTCGAGCGTAAGAACGGATAACGGGCGTACAGCTTGTCGCGCATCGCAGGGAAGTCGATCTCCATCAGGCTGATAGGCTTTTTCAATCCTGGATACGGCCGAGCTTCACAGATCAAGCGCATCATCACCCGACGATAAAATGCCTGATGCTCGGTCCTCACCGAAGCGAGGCCAATGTCTGCGTTAAAGTACTCACAGGAGACATTAGCCAGACGCAGAGTGAGATACGGTAGTTCGGGCAGACGGTTGGCGCTTGTCGGATCAGCCACGAACCTTGTCGGGTCGACGATGACTTTGCCCTCAGCCAGCCAGGGTTGAAGGAAATCCGGGAAGACGTCTGTCGACGGGCAGTCCTGATAATCCGGGGATGCAACTGTGATCCGCAGTGAGCTGCTGAGCACCCCCTCATAGAACACGCCGAAGATCCATGAATTCGGCAGATCGTCGTACCGGTCAGTCACAATGCCGCTGCTATTGGCATCGATCGCCCCTTCTTTGAGGTAGGCGCGATATCGCAACCGGTAAATCGCCTCACGTTCTGCCGGAGTTTCAGCGAGCCGGTAATCGACCTTCTCAAGCAACGCGAGCCTTCGGGCCGCGATCCGGTCTTGCTGTTCTGCTGGACGTACGACTCCCATCACTCTCACCCCACCCACATGTCCCGACAACACACCGACCGTACGGTAAACGTTAACGAATCCTTAACGGCCCGGCAAAGCATTAGAATTATTAGGGTTAATTCTTATAATTCCACTTTAGTGAATTTCCAGCGACAGCGGTGGAATTGCGGAAAGTTTTGACCTGAGAGGCCGTGAAAAAGAGGGGTTAGGCGATCGATCGAGTCGGCAAAGAAAGGACTTTGCCGTCTTTTTGGCGTGCCCCCTGCGACGCGTTCAGCAATTGCCGAATGCGCTGGGCGGGGACCGGACGGCTGAACAGATAGCCCTGCGCCTCGGTGACGGTGCCGTCGGCGCTGATCAATTCGAGCTGGTCGTTGGTTTCGATGCCTTCCACCACCACCGACATGCCGAGATCACTGCTGAGGCGGGCGACGCCGCGTAACAGAGTCAACGGCCGGTCACTGTCGATCCCCTCGAGGAACGAGCGGTCGATCTTCACCTTCTGCAAGGGGAAGCTGTGCAGATAGCTGAGCGACGAATAGCCCGTGCCGAAATCGTCGAGCGAGATCCGGACGCCTTCGGCGTGCAGCTGCTGCAACGCGTCGTGCGTCCACTGCGTGTTACGCAACAGGGAGGACTCGGTGATTTCGATCTCCAGCCGGCTGGCAGGCAGACCGGAGACTTCAAGCGCGTAGCGCACTTCCGTCAGCACGTCACGTTGATGGAACTGCTGCGGCGAGAAGTTGATCGCGACACTCACCGGCTCCGGCCACAGCATGCATTCCATGCAGGCTTTGCGCAGGATCCAGCGACCGAGATCGACGATCAGCCCCATGTCCTCGGCGACCGGAATAATATCGACCGGTGATACCGTCCCGCGCACCGGGTGATTCCAGCGCAGCAGCGCCTCGCACGTGGTGATCTTGCCCGACTTAAGATTTACGAGCGGCTGGTAGTATAGTTCGAATTCTTCGTTGGCGAGCGCCTTGCGCAGGTCGAGCTCGAGAATGCGGCGAGCCTCGACGGTTTGCGCCATTTCCTCGCGGAAGAAGCAGTAATTGCCGCGGCCGTCGGCCTTGGCGCGATACAGCGCCATGTCGGCATTCTTGAGCAGGATGTCGGCCTTGGCACCCGGCGACGTCATCGCAATGCCGATCGAGGCACCGATCTCGACAACATGATGATCGATCAGATAGCGGTCGCTCAGGCGATCGACGATTCGGCGGGCCAGCGCCGCTGCATCTTCGTTCGAGGCGATGTTCTGTTGGAAGACGACGAATTCGTCGCCACCAAATCGCGCCACCAGATCGTCCGGCCGCAGCATGTCACGCAGCCGTTCGGCGACTGAGCACAGCAGCCGATCGCCGCAGGGATGGCCGAGCGTGTCGTTGATCTGCTTGAACTGGTCGAGGTCGATGAACAACAGCGCCGACAGCCGGGTCTTACCCCGGCCGTGCTCGGCCTCGAGAATACGCTCAATTTCGTCGCGGAAGCTCACCCGGTTCGGCAATGCGGTGAGTTCGTCGTAACGCGCCAGATGAACGATCCGCGCTTCGGCATTGCGACGCTCGGTGATATCTTCGATCAGCACAACCGCGCCGCCGTGTGCCATCGGCTGGAACGTCCAGCACAGCGAGCGAGGAACGGTTTCGTCACCGACGGTGACGATTTCTCCCGCCAGGGAGTTTTCAATTTCAGCCAGGATCAAACGCCCGTTGGCAGCCGAAATTGCACCGATTGCCACGCAGGCGGACACGATCTCGGTCGCGGTCGGCGATCCTTTGACCAGTTCGTCGCGAAGCCGCATCATCTCCGCAAAACGATGGTTCATGACCGCGAGACGGCCATCGGCGCGGAACATGCACAACCCGTGCGGCATATTGTTCAGCGCGGTGTCGAACTGATTGGCGAGCGCAGCTTCGCGCTCGCGGCCGATCCAGGCGTCGAGGTAGATCCGTTGCAGGCTGGATGTCAGATGACGGATCGAGATGAAGAATACCGCACTGAGCAAGGCGAGCGTGAGATAGTAAACACCTCCCACCCTCACCATCGCGAAGATCAATGGGCCGCAGCTGAGCAACACCTGGAGGTGAAAAATCTGGGGCCGACCGAAAGTCCGCCCGACACCAGCCGAGGTGTACGCCACCACGGTCGCAACGCAAAGCATATGCGCCGCCGAGTCGTCGGTGCCGAGCAACACCACGAGCGACCAGGCGCCAAGCGAGATGCCATGTGCAATGGCTCCCAGCCGATAGCGTCGTTCCCATATACCGGCTTCCTCCACCGTGAGTGGAGCATTGCGCTGCCGATAGCGATGCATCTGCAGCGCACGCGCAAAGCCGATCAGGACGAATAAGGGGACACACAGCCAATTCAGGATGCTTCCGGTAACCATCCCGATCACGGCGCCAGCAATCGCGGGCCCAAATGCCCCAACGATCATCGGCGCCGGATTCATGAACAACGAGTCGACCAAGCCCGCGCGAATCGCAGGCGACGTTTGCTCAGAATCCCGTTTGTGACTGGCGAGCAGCATCAAGCGCGAGCGTGTCCTTTCGGACTCCGTTGTATCCCTGGCAGATGAAGTCTTTCTGAGCGAACATGCTTAGCGGATCATTGCAACGTTCGCCGAGACTTAGAGCCTTGAAACGCGACCGAGAGGTTCCAGGAACGGAACCCCTACGGCTGCTTACCCGCTTAGGACAGCAGCGGCGACCACGCCGGATCCGAGGCGTAACCCGGGGTCGGAACCCTCAGCTCGTTACGACCTGAAACGTCGACCGTGAACAGCGACGGACCGGCATTCCCGCCCGGATCGCGGAAGAACATCAGCACCCGGCCATTGGGCGCAAAGGTCGGCCCTTCGTTGTGGAACCCGGACGTCAGAATGCGCTCGCCGGAGCCGTCCGGCTTCATGATGCCGATCGCGAACTGGCCGCCACCCTGCTTGGTGAAGGCGATGTAGTCGCCGCGCGGCGACCACACCGGGGTCGAGTAGCTGCCGTCGCCGAATGAAATCCGCTGCGCCTGCCCGCCGTTCGCCGGCATGATGTAGATCTGCGGCTTGCCGCCGCGATCGCTCTCGAAGCAGATCCGGCTGCCGTCGGGGGCATAGGAGGGCGAGGTGTCGATCGCCGGCGTGTCGGTCAGCCGCGTCGTCGCCTTGGAACGCAGGTCCATCACGAACAGGTTGGAGTTGCCGCCCTGCTGCAGGCTCATGATGATGCGCTGGCCGTCCGGCGAGAACCGCGGCGCGAACGACATGCCCGGGAAGTTGCCGACGATCTCGCGCTGGCCGGTCTCGACGTTGAACAGGTACACCCGCGGCTCACCCTGGCCGAATTCCATGTAGGTGATTTCCTGGGTGGTCGGCGAAAACCGCGGCGTCAGCACGAGGTCGCTGCCGCGGGTGAGATAGCGCACGTTGGCGCCGTCCTGATCCATCAGGGCCAACCGCTTGACGCGCCGGTCGGCCGGGCCGCTTTCGTCGATGAACACCACGCGGCTGTCGAAGTACCCCTTCTCACCGGTCAGCCGCTCGTAGATCTGGTCCGAGATGATGTGGGCGATACGGCGCCAATATTCCGGCGAGGTGAAATACTGCTGGCCCGCCAGCTGCTGGCCGGTGGCGACGTCCCACAGCCGGAATTCGGCCTTGAGCCGGCCGTCGCCCTGCCGCGTCATCCGCCCGGTCACCAGCGCCTGAGCGTTGATGCTCGCCCAGCTCTTGAACTGCGGCGGCACGTCGATGTTGGTGATCTTTTCGAGATACGCCGCCTGGTCGATCGGCGCGAACAATCCCGAGCGCTTCAGGTTGTTGGTGATCACCTGCGAGACACCGACGCCGACTTCATTGTCCGACGGCGTGCCGGCGACGAAATTCGGAATCGCGATCGGCAGCGGCGCGACGTTGCCTTCGGTGATCTGCACCCGGGCCTGACCGAACGCATCGCGGGCGGGGCCGAGCGCGAGTGCGCCGGCGGCCGTCGCGGCGGAGATCATCAATTGGCGGCGATTGAGGTCAAACGACATAGCGGCAATCCATCGGTCGGTCAGGTGATCCGCGCCGGGCGGCGCGAGCAATGGTGAGCGGAGGTTCGCATTACGGACGTCGATCGGTGAACACGGGCGCGAAGAACTTCCATTCGTCGAAGAACTGCGCAGGCAGATTGTACGGCTGGCATTCGATAATCGCGCGCAGCGCACTCTCCTGATACACGCGCAAATACGGCGTCGCCGGATGGCCTTCCGGCTGCGGCAGAGTTTCGAGAGTTCCGTCACGCTTCAGGCGGATCACGAAGGACGCCTCGGCGCGCTGCGCTTCGATGCCGCCATACGGCTTCTTCCAGCAGCGCTCGACCTGCGACTGGAACATCGCGCCCCAGGTCGCCGAGTTGTCGGCGGACTTGCCCTTCGACAATCCGAGCGCCGCGTTGGAGTTCAACACGTCGCCGGTGACCGCGTTGCGGGTCGGGTCGCGCTTGTCGAGCAGCGCCGCAATCTTCGACTGATCGAACACCCGCTCCGACTTCGGCTTGGTCGGCTCCGGCGGCTTGGCGGCTGTCTCGGTCGGCTTCGGCGGCGGCTTCTTCTTTTCTTCCTTCTTCAGCGCCTCGGCGATCGGATCGACCTTCGGCTCCGGCTTCTTTTCGGCTTCCTTGGCCTCTTCCTTCGCCGGCTCCGGCTTCTTCTCCGCCTTCTTGGGCTCTTCCTTCTTCGGCTCTTCCTTCACCACCGGCTTCGGCGGATCAGGCTTCTTCTCGACCGGCTTCTCTTCCGGCTTCGGCTTGGGCTGGGGCGGCGGCGAGGTATCGGTGACGACAGGCGCCTTCTCGCTGATCTTGCCGACGGTGTCGTCGACCTGCTTGGCCTCGGCGACCTTCTCGACCAGCGGCTTGGGATTTTCCTTCTTGCCGGTACGCATACCGGCCATCACTTTGGCGAGCTGATCTTCGGAGATGGTATCAACCGCAACCGAATCCTGCGGCTCGAGCTCGAAAGCCTTGGAGGTGAAAGACAGCATGGCCCAGCCGAGCACGAGGACGTGCAACGCCACCGACGCAGCCCATGTCTTGTCGATCTTCACCTTCAGAATTCCTGCTCCACCTTCGCGGCCGACGCCGGCGCGGTGCCGGCTCAACTCCCCTGTTCGGGAACGATGACGATGTTTGCCTTGAAGCCGGCGGTCCGGATATTGCCGAGCAGCTTCATCATGTCCGTGTAGCAGACGTCCTTGTCGCCCCGCAGATACACCACGTTGTCGGTCTCCGACCGGGTCTCGCGGATCGCCTTCATCTTGGCTTCGAGCTCGGACGCTGCGATCGGGCTATCACCCAAATACAGCTCGACCTGAGAGTTGCAGGTCCCGCCGGTGCGCTTGACCGACAGGGTCAGCGGCGGCGAGTTCGACTGGATCTGATTGCCGCCACGGGCGACCGGCAGATCGATGTCGATCGAGGTGGTGAGCAGCGGCGCCGCGACCATGAAGATGATCAGCAGCACCAGCATCACGTCGACCATCGGGGTGACGTTGATTTCCGCCATCACCGGGCGCCGCCCGCCGCGACGCCGGCCGCCTCCGCCGCCGCCAGTGGCTACGTTCATTCCCATGATCGAATGCCCGCTGTGCTCACCTGGCCTCCGTTCACGTGCGCTCGTCGATCTGCCGCGACAGGATTGCCGAGAACTCGTCGGCGAAGCCTTCCAGCCGCTGCGTCTGCCGGTTCACTTCCGACGTGAACTTATTGTAGAAAATTGTCGCCGGAATTGCGGCGATCAGGCCGATCGCAGTGGCGAACAGCGCTTCGGCGATGCCGGGCGCGACCACCGCCAGCGAGGTGTTCTTCGACGCGGCGATCGACTGGAAGCTCGACATGATGCCCCAGACGGTGCCGAACAGGCCGACGAACGGGCCGGCCGAGCCGACGGTCGCCAGCACCAGAAGTCGGCGCTCCAGCCGTTCGACCTCGCGGGCGATCGAGACGTTCATCACCTTCTCGATCCGCATCTGCAGGCCGGCAAACGAGCGCGAATGACTTTCGAATGATCGCTTCCACTCGCGCATCGCGGCGACGAAACAGGCCGCCATCGAATGCGTCGGCTTGGCTGACAGCGCGCGGTATAGCTCGTCGATCGACTCGCCCGACCAGAACGCCTGCTCGAAGCGATCCATCGCGCGCTTAGTGCGCGAGAACAGCAGCAGCTTGTCGATCGCGATCGCCCAGACCCAGATCGAACAGCCGAGCAGACCCAGCATGATCGACTTCACGACCCAGTGTGCGTGCCAGAACAACGACAGCAGTGACACGTCGGTCGAGACCGCCGGAGCAAGCTGTGTCACGTCGGCCGGGTTCATCGTCGCAATCCTCTCACACGTTTCGGCATCAGCCGATTCCGCCAAAGGCTCCGGCTGTCCGCGGCCACGCGCCGCGATCTGGCCCAAGCGCCACCGTGGGAGCCTTCAGTTGTCGCAGGGGATGGCCTGTCCGAAGCCGGCCCTCAATCCCCTGTCAACGTGTCAAAACAAGGGCTGATGCCGCATTTTGACGTCCCTCACCAAACCCTCATCAGGGTTAATAAGGGGTTACTATAACAGGGAAAATACCAGTGATCGGGAGCCAGGCGGCGGCTGGCGGGCCGAAGCGGGACGGCCGGATGCGGTCAGTGCAGACCGCCAGAGGGCGGCCCGAGGACCAGATGCCGGAGCTTGTCGGGGTTCCGAACCACGTAGATCGCGACGATCCGCCCGCCTGCGATTTCGAGCGCCGTGGTCTGGATCAGGCCGTCCGGCTCACGCGAGACAAAGCCAGGCAGGCCGTCGATCAGCTGGACGGCAAGCAGCGAGCTCGCCCCCGCAGCTGTCTTGCGCGCGATTCCCTCCAGCAGGCGCATCACCCGATCGTGGCCCCGCACCGGATTGAGTGCGGCCGGTCGCTTGCCGCCGCCATCGCTGACGAACACCACCTCGTCCGCGAGTAAGGACGTCAGTGCGCCAAGATCACCGTTCCGCGAGGCCTGGAAGAACGCGGTCGCGATCGCCTGCCCCTGCTCTGCCGAGACGGGAAAGCGCGGCCGCTCGGAACGGACATGTGCCCGGGCTCGCGCGGCAAGCTGGCGACAGGCGGCCGCGTCACGGCTGAGCGTCGTCGCGATCTCATCGAAGCCGACACCGAACACGTCGTGCAGCAGGAACGCGGCCCGCTCCAATGGCGACAGCCGCTCGAGCGCCAGCATCAAAGTGAGGGTGATATCGTCGCCATCAGGCTCAGGCTCCGGGGCAATGATCGGCTCCGGCAGCCACGGCCCCACATAGGTCTCGCGCTGTTGTCGCGCCGACTTCAGCACGTCGAGACACAGTCGGGTGACGGTGCGCGTGAGAAAGCCAGCCGGGTCACGGACCTCGCTGCGATCAGCACGGTGCCAACGCAAGTAAGCATCCTGCACGACGTCTTCGGCTTCGCTGATCGAGCCCAGCATCCGATAGGCGACGCGCAACAGCCGCGGCCGCAGCGGCGCGAAGCTCGCTGCGGCATCTTCGGATGGAGCTGGATCAGGAGGCCTTGGCATGCGCCACGGCCGGGGTCGGATGCAGCATCCGGAAGCCGATCGCGATCCTGTTCCAGGTGTTGATCGCCCCGATCAGCAAAGTCAGATTGACCTGCTCGGCGTCGTTGAAATGCGACTTCACGGCCGCGTAGTCCGGGTCCGGCGCCTGGGTTTGCGCCACCAGTGTCAGCGCTTCGGTCCAGCCGAGCGCGGCACGCTCGCGATCGGTGTAGAGCGGCGATTCCCGCCAGGCGTTGAGCAGATAAAGCCGCTGCTCGGTCTCGCCACGGGCGCGGGCGTCCTTGCTATGCATGTCGAGGCAGAATGCGCAGCCGTTGATCTGCGAGGCGCGCATCTTGACCAGTTCGATCAAGCTGGATTCGAGGCCGCTGCCCTGGATGTACTTCTCCAGCGCGACCATCGCCTTGTAGGCGTCGGGCGCGGCAGTGGCGGGGTTGAGGCGCGGTGTCATGGTCGTCTCCCTTGGTTGACGAACATAGGACGAGACAGCGGCGCGCGGTGTGACATTGCTGCGAGAAAAACCGTGACAAAAAAGAAGCCGCCCGCCTGGGGGCTCAGGCGGGCGGCGGTTGGCGCTGGAGGGTCAGATCAGGGCGCTGATCAGCCCTGCGCCGAATTGTCGGGGGACGGGTTCGGCTTGGTCCGATGCTGGGCCATGAAGGCGTCGAACTCTTCCTTGTCCTTGGCGTGGCGCAGGCGATCGAGGAATTCCTTGAACTGGACCTGCTCCTCTTCGAGTCGGCGCAGCGTCTCCATCCGATACTCGTCGAAGGCGCGGTTGCCGCTCGACGGCGGGCCGAAGCCGAAGCCGCCGCGATCCATGCGGTTGCGCATCCGCTCCATCTTCCACTGCATCCGCTCCATTTTGTTGGCGAAGCGATCGCGATCCCAGCAACCCATGTTTCTGCTCCAGAGTGTGTAGAAGAGAAGTGCAAGGCCGATCGGCCACCAGACGATGAAGCCGGCGACCGTCAGCAGGATCCAGCCCGGATGCCAGGACGGCCGAAGCATCGGCTGATAGCGCGGCTCGGTCGGGCCCCATCGATTGTAGTCAGCGGCGTTGGCCATTTGCTTCTCCATCGGCTCGGTGCCGTTGTGAATGTAAATAACATTTACATACTTGGAGCATTCCAGCAGTTTGTCAAGCAACAGGGGTCGGAGGTTTGGCGGATTTTTCGCCGCAGGGCTCACCTTGCGGTGAGCACGGCCCTCAAGCGGCCGGGCCCCACGGGCCGGACCGCTTTGGTTCTGCAGGCTTTTCAGCAGCAGCGGCGGAGTCGGTCGAGAACCCGAGCCCTCGCAGATAGATCAGCACGCCGGCCTCGAGCAGGTCTTCGGCAGCCATCGGCAACTTGCGGCGGGCACCATCACCCCGGCCGAATAGCGAGGCGATGCCGTGCGACATCGACCAGATGTGCAGCGCCATCATCAGGGCCGGCGGCCGGGTGACGCCCGGCGGCGTCAGGGCCGCCAGCCGTTCTGCGGCGGCGCGGATCACGTTGAAGGCACGCTCCGAGGCGGTCAGCAGCATCGGATTGACGTCGATCGGAACGCCGGATTCGAACATCGCCGAGTAATATGCCGGCTCGTTGCGGGCGAACGCCAGATAGGCTCGCCCGACCCGCATGAACGCCGTGACGGTGTCAGGACGGCCGTCGTCCCAGGCTTTCGCCAGCACCTGCTCGAACAGCTCGAAGCCACGCTGGGCAATATTCGACAGCAATTCGTCGCGGTCGCGGAAGTGGCGATACGGCGCCGCCGGGCTAACGCCGGCCATCCGCGCGGCATCGGCGAAGGTAAAGCCGCCCGGGCCCTTCTCCGCGATCAGCCCGAGCGCCGCCTGCAGCAGCGCTTCCTTCAGATTGCCGTGATGATAGCCGCGCTCGGCGCGGCCCTGTTCCTTGCGCCAGCTCATGTGAAGGGGTCTTACATGAGGGCGGTGTAAAGGTCACTAACCCAGTTGCCCGCGAGGCGCCGCCGATGCAGGCCCAGCGGCGGATCGATCGACCCGCCGCCACGAGGTGCGGCCTCAACGCCGGGCGGCCGCCTGCATAGCTTCGAAGCCGGCGGCTTCGGCCTGCACGTCGGCCGGGAAATCGGCCATCTCCTGCACTTGCCGGATCTCGATGATCTCGTTCGGTCCGGCCGGGCAGCGCATCGCCCAGGCGATCGCCTCCTCCCGCGACGCAACTTCGATCATCCAGTAGCCGCCGAGGACTTCCTTGACCTCGGCGAATGGGCCGTCGGTGACGACGGGCCTACCGGTATCAAAGCTGACGCGAGCGCCGATCGAGGGCGGATGCAAACCGTCGCAAGTAATGAGTGCTCCCGACTGCTGCAGCGCTTCGTTGTACTTCATCATCGCAGCGACAGCGGCGGCATCCGGCATCACGCCGGGCTGCGCCGCCTCGTACCCTTTCGGGATCATCAGCATCATGAAACGCATCATCACTCTCCCTGCTCGATTGGATTGGCAGCTTGAAGACGATCGGTAACAGTACGCGCCGACATGCGATGCGAAAGATTTGCAGTGCAGCGCACGTCAGCGCACCAAAGCGCCGACAAATTGCCGCCGCATTGAGCCACCAGCCTGTCGAACGTCACTATTCGCAGAGTGGGGACTCTAAGTGCGAATGGTCGTCGCGGGGTGTTCAGCGTATCTCATCAACGATCAGGTCTGGCGCATCGTCGCCGGGCTATGCCTGCGCGGTGCAGGTCATCTCCGATCGTGATGCCCGCGGGCCGCAGCAACGGCTCTGCAGACTGGGGAGAGAACCGCATGAACGACGCTACCAAACTCGCTGCTTCGCGGGCGATGGCTCATCTGCTCGCCGCCGCAGCGCTGCTGACGATCGCCGGCGTGGTGTTCTACGTGCGTTGACGCAACGCGAGGTGCCGACAAACGAAGCGCCGCCGGCACAACAACCGGGCGGCGCTTCGGTTTCGTAAAGATCAGCTATTGGTCGTGATGCTGGGATCCGACTTCAGCCGATCGTAGGTTTCTTTCTCACCACGGACTTCCTGCTCCGCCTGCAGCCAGAATTCGTCGCTGCGCCCCTCCGGCTGGCCCTGGGCCTCCCACAGCTCACGCGCGCGATGGCGGATCCGCTCTTCGAGTTCGTCTTGCATACAAAACCTCCCAAACCTCAAAGGCGGTGTCGTGCCCGCCTGGACGCGAAGTTGTATTTCAGTTCGATGTAAACCAGATGTCGTCGACTTGTTCCCAAGCGCGATCGCCCGCGACGGCGCGCCACGCTGGACAGCGATGGCACGGCGCTGGCATGTGAAGCCTCGATCTTCCACGTCTGACCTCCCCGCTTTCGCATGATTGGAACGCCCATGACCGCATCCTCGCCCCATGTCGCGCTGGTGACCGGAGCCGCTCGCGGCATTGGACTGGCAGCAGCCAAGCGCTTTCTCGCCGACGGCTGGTCGGTGGCGCTGCTCGACCGCGACGATGACGGGCTGCGCGCCGCGATGCAGGCGCTGGCCCTGCCCGACCGCACCATCGCGCTGCATTGTGACGTCGCCGATCGCGAGTCGGTGGCGCGCGATATCGCGGCGGTCACCGAGCGGTTCGGCCGCCTCGATGCGCTCGTCAACAACGCCGGCATCGCGGTGTTCAAGCCGCTGATGGAGACGACCCCGGACGAATGGCAGCGGGTGATGGACGTGAATCTCACCGGTCCGTTCCTGATGACCCAGGCCGCGGTGCCGCTGATGCGCGATTCCGGCGGCGGCGCCATCGTCAACATCACGTCGATTTCATCGCTGCGTGCCTCGACGTTGCGCGTCGCCTACGGATCGAGCAAAGCGGGGCTGGCCCACTTCACCAAGCAATGCGCGGTCGAACTTGCGGCGCTCGGCATCCGCGTCAACGGCGTCGCGCCCGGTCCGGTCGACACCGCAATGGCCAAACAGGTCCACACGCAGGACATCCGGTCCGACTATCGCGACGCGATTCCGATGGCGCGCTACGGCCTCGAGGAAGAGCTGGCGGAGGCGATTTTCTTCCTGTGCAGCGATCGCTCCAGCTACATCACCGGGCAGATCCTGGCCGTCGACGGCGGCTTCGACGCTGCCGGCATCGGCCTGCCGTCGCTACGCGGCGAACGCAAGACCAGTTAGTCGTCGGGCCCGATCCGACAACTATGCACTCGCACGCCCCGCGGCTTCGCTCTCCTGCATCAGCCGATCGAGATGCATCCGGATGTGCGAAGCCTCGGCGGGAGTGCGAGCGAGCGCAATCGCGCGATCGAAGGCGACGCGGGCTTCGTCACCGCGTCCCTGCTGCAGCAGCAGCGCACCCTTGGCACCGAAATAGTGAAAGTAGCTGCCGAGCCGCGCTTCGAGCGGCTCGATCATCGCCAGTGCCGCCTCCGGCCCGCGCAGCTTGGCCACCGCCACTGCGCGATTGAGCGTGATCACCGGTGAAGGCTGCAGGATTTCGAGCGAGCCGTACAGCAGATCGATCTGCGCCCAGTCGGTGTCTTCGTAACGCGGCGCGCGGGCGTGCAGAGCCGCGATCGCGGCCTGGATCTGATACGCACCGGTTCGGCGGTGACGCATCGCCTTGTCGATCAGTGCCAGCCCCTCGGCGATCATGGTGTCGTTCCACAGACTGCGGTTCTGATCTTCCAGCAGCACGATCTCGCCGGCGGCATCGAACCGCGCCGGCGCCCGGGCATGCTGCAGCAGCATCAGCGCCGTCAGCCCCATGATCTCCGGCTCGGACGGAAACAGCCGCAGCAGCAGCCGCGCCAGCCGGATCGCTTCCTCGCACAGCGGCGCGCGAACCCCGGCGGTCTCACCCGCGGCCGAATAACCCTCGTTGAAGACGAGGTAGATCATCGCCGCCACCGCGCCGAGGCGCTCGGCGCGTTCGACCGCGCCGGGAGTCTCGAACGGCACGCCGACCCGCGCGACCTTGGCCTTGGCGCGGGTGATGCGCTGCTCCATCGCCGCATCGGACACCAGGAACGCACGCGCGATCTGCGGCACCGTCAGTCCCGAGACGATGCGCAGCGCCAGCGCGATCTGCTGCGTCGGCGGCAGCTCCGGGTGACAGCAGATGAACAGCAGTCGCAGAATGTCGTCGCGATAATGCGAGCCGTCGAGCCGCTCGGCGAGCGCGTCCTCGGCATCGTCGAGATCGGAAATCGCCGCGTCATCGGGAAGCGGCTGTTGCTTCTTGCCGCGGCGCAGATCGTCGATCGCAACATTGCGGCCGACCATGATCAGCCAAGCAGCAGCGTCACGCGGGGGCCCATTCTGCGGCCAGGATTTCAGCGCCCGCAGGCAGGCGTTCTGGAATGCCTCCTCGGCAGTGTCGAGATCGCGGAAGTAGCGCAGCAGCGCGCCGATCGCCTGGGGCCGCGCGGCGGTGATCGCGGTCTCGATCCAGGCGAGATCGGTCATGGCTGCGTGGTCCCCGGCATGAACAATCCGATCGGACGGATTTCATAAGCCCCACCCGGGTTGGCGAGGCCGAGATCGCGCGCAACGTCGAGCGCGCCATCGAGGTCCTCGCATTCGACCACGTAGAAGCCGAGTAATTGCTCCTTGGTCTCGGCGAACGGACCGTCGATCACCACCGGCGGCTCTGAATCCTTGCGCAGCGTCGTCGCCGCCGTGGTCGGCAACAGCCGCGCCACCGGCCCGAGCCGCCCGGCCTCGGCGAGCTTGCCGTGCACAGCCTTGAGCTTCTCCATCACGGCGGCATCTTCTTCGCGGCTCCAGGAACCGACGAAATTCTCGTCGTGATAGCAAAGGATGGCGTAGAGCATGGCGTGCGTCTCCCTCGGCTGTAAGACGATCATCGTCGTCCTTGGCCGACAGCATGGCGGAGAAGTTTGCGCCGACCAAGACGGCATCTCGGTTCCATTCGGCGGCAGCGGTTGCGCCGTGCGCGGGGAGAGTGGTCGAGTGAAGCCATCAGCGAACCCAAGGTCGCTGCGCGCTCCCACTCCCGCTTGCAGGAGAGGGCTGGGGTGAGGGCGTCGCAAGCACTGACTCAGTGCCTCGCTGAGCGGAGTGCCCTCACCCGTTGCTCAGTGCGCAGGGAGAAAGAGAGTCGAAGACTACGCCAGCAGTCGCGCCTTCAATTCGGACAACGCGCGGGTGAATACGGCTGCGTCATTACGTGCACGCGCCAGCACGAGAGCGCCCTGGATCGACAGCACCGCATCCTCGGCGCGGCGCCGGGCCGCGGCGGCCGATAGGCCGTAACGGCGCAGCGATGCCGCCAGCGCGTCCTGCCAGCGCGCGAAATAGTCGTTCACCGGCGCGGCGAACTCATCGCGCGCATGGCCGAGCGCAATCACCCCGACCAGACAGACGCGACGCCCGGAACGGAAATACTCGTCCACGCCCGAGAGCATCGCCGCGATGGCGGCGCGGGGATCGGCCGGATCGCGCAATGGCGCGAAGATGTTGGCTTCGAACCAGTCATCGATCTCGGCCAGCACCTCTTCGGCCATCTGCTTTTTGCCGCCGGGGAAGAAGTGATACAGGCTGCCCTTGCCGAGCCCCGTCGCCTCCGTGATCAGCGCCAGCGAGGCCCCTTCGTAGCCGTGGGTCCGAAATACTTCGCCAAGCAGCGGCAGCAGGGTGGCGCGGTCTTTCATGTCTCTCCCGACACGGTCTTAGAACGGCTCTGCGGCGAGCCCCGGTACATCGTCGGGACGCGGACCGGGCGCCGGCCAATGGAAGCGGCGGTCGCTCTCGCTGATCGCGACGTCGTTGATGCTGGCCTCGCGCCGCCGCATCAGTCCATCGTCGTCGAACTCCCACTGCTCGTTGCCATAGGAGCGATACCAAAGCCCGTTGTCATCGTGCCACTCGTATTGGAAGCGCACAGCGATGAACCGGCCGTCGAACGCCCAGAGGTCCTTGATCAACCGGTATTCGTGCTCCTTCGCCCATTTGCGGGTCAGGAATTCGACGATCGCGTCACGGCCTTGCAGAAACTCGGCGCGATTCCGCCAGCGGCTGTCGGGCGTATAGGCGAGCGACACCCGCGCTGGATCACGCGAATTCCAGGCATCTTCGGCCATCCGCACCTTCTGGGCGGCGGTCTCGCGGGTGAACGGCGGCAACGGCGGACGCGACATGACGACTTCTCCACTGCGAACGGAACGCAGCGAGACTGTACCGATCGGTACAACGAGTCAAGCGCGCTCGGTCGTCGATGGCTCCGTCTCGGCGGCAGCAGTGTTGTGCGTGTGGTCTGCCCGCTCCTCGCCGGGGTGTTCGACCGGCACTGTGGGGGGCACCGTCACCAGCGTCGGCAGAGTCCGGTACCAGGTCGCAACCCAGGCCACGCCGGTCATCAGGCCGATGCCGCCGACGCTGACCAGGATCTGCATCGCGATGCTGCTCGACACCTGGACCAGGATCCAATGCGCCGTGAAAGCCAGGATCACACCGAAGCAGAACACCGGCAGCGATCGCTGGCCGCACAGGATGATGGGGCGCAGATGCTCCGAGCGTAGCGCCGGCAGATCCGGCGGCAGCAGCTTTATGACGATCGCAAGCAGCGCCAGGAAGTGGATCAGCCGCACCGGCGCCAGACTGGTCTTGTCGATCGGGTAAAGGATCTTGCCGATCGATTCCGGCACGAGGCCGTACAGCGCTTCGAAATTCCAAGACAGCGCGATCACCAGCGCGACCAGCACGATGGTCCAGCTCAGCAACTGATTGGGCAGCGACTTCACCCAGGGCCGGATCTGCGGGCCATTGCCAAAACCGCACCAGATGCCAAACACGAACAGGAACTGCCAGGCGAACGGGTTGAAGTACCAGTGCCCGTCAGGGAACGACGGCAGATTCCAGCCGAAGTGTCGGGACGCGAAATACAAAACACCGGAGCACACCAGCGTCAGATGCGGCCGGCGCAGCAGGCCCCACAGGATCAGCGGCGCGGCAACCACCAGCACGATGTACAGCGGCAGCACGTCGAGATTGACGGGCTTGTACTTCAGCAGCAGCGCCTGCTGGATCATCACGTCGGGATTTTCGAGGAATTGCGCGACGTTGAACTCGTCCTTGTACATCGGATTGTCGAACCGACGCGCCGCGCGGGATATCTGCGCGGTGAAGAACAGGAACAGGAAGATGTGCGCGACGTAGAGCTGCGCCGCGCGGGTCCACAGCCGCTTGGTCGCCGCGACCATTTCGCCGGCACGCACTGCTGGCCCGTAAGCGAACCCGATCGAATAGCCGGAGATGAAGACGAAGAACTCGGCCGCGTCGCAGAAACCGTAATTGCGCAGCGTGAACCAGTTGAGGAAATTGTACGGGATGTGATCGACAAAGATCATCCACTGGCCAACGCCGCGCAGGAAATCGAGACGCAAATCGCGCTCGCCCTGCCCCATCAGCGGCACCTCGCGAGACTGCACTCCTCTGGTCACGCCTCGCCTCCCTGTGCGCCCGAATCAGCCGTTACGCCGCCAATCTAACCGACGGCGGACGCACAGGCTGTCCGGGAGACACCGGGGCGACCCAAAGGCCGCTCGGCAGGCTAATGCAGCTTCACCGTAGGCGTGGGGCGCGTCGAGCCGGACAGCACGCTGAGCAGCGTGCGACCACGGCCGTACAGCGCGGCTTCGTGCATCTTGTACAGCGAGCGATACATGAAGCGGGCGAAATAGCCCTCGATCAGGAAGCTCTTACCGACCAGCGACCCCATCAGATTGCCGACCGCCGAGTACTTGCCGAGCGACACCAGCGAGCCGAGATCGCGGTAGCGGAACTCTCCCAGTGGCTCGCCCTTCAGCCGCTTCTCGATCTGCTCGAGCATGAATTCGGCTTCTTGGTGAGCGGCCTGCGCCCGCGGCGGCACGCCATTCTCGTAACCGGGAATTGCGCAGGCGGCACAGTCGCCCATCCCGAACACATTATCGTCGCGGGTGGTCTGCAGCGTCGGACGGACCACCAGCTGGTTGATGCGGTTGGTCTCCAGGCCGTCGATGCCTTCGAGGAAATCCGGCGCACGCACGCCGGCGGCCCACACCACCAGCTCCGATGGGATCACTTCGCCGTCGGCCAGACGGACCGCATGATCCAGCACTTCCGCCACGCGGGCGCCAGTGCGCACCTCGACGCCGAGATCGAGCAACAGCTTCAGCGTCGCTTCCGAGATCCGCGGCGGCAGCGCCGGCAGAATGCGCGGCGCGGCTTCGATCAGCACGATCTTGAGATCGTGCTCCGGATCAATCTTGTCGAGGCCGTAAGCGATGATCTCGCGCGCGGTGTGATGCAGCTCGGCGGCGAGCTCAGTGCCGGTGGCGCCGGCACCGATGATCGCGACGTGCAGCTGGCCGGGCTCGATCGGCGTGTGCTGGTGCTGGGCGCGCAGGCAGGCGTTGACCATCCGCTTGTTGAAGCGGGACGCCTGCTCCGGCGTCTCCAGCGGCACCGCGTGCTCACGGGCGCCGGGGGTGCCGAAATCGTTGGTGACGCTGCCGATCGCAATCACCAGCGTGTCGTAACCGAGCTCGCTCTCCGGATTGATCTCGCGGCCCTCGTCATCGATCACAGGGGCCAGCTTGACGACCTTGCGGTCGCGGTCGAGACCATTCATCTCGCCGAGGCGGTAGTGAAAGCCGTGCCAGTGCGCCTGGGCCAGATAGTTCAGCTCGTGCTGGGAGCGACGCAGCGAGCCGGCAGCGATCGCATGCAGCAGCGGCTTCCAGATGTGGGTGCGGCTGCGGTCGACCAAGGTGACCCGGACGGCGTCCGACTTGCCGTATTTGTTGCCGAGCGCCGTGGCGAGTTCCAGGCCACCGGCGCCGCCGCCGACGATAACAATCCTATGGGGCGTATCACTCATCAAGATGTCCGAGGGGTTCGAGCTTCCGGCTCGCCCCCTGTAACACCAAATTCCGGAGCGCCCTAGCTCGGGAAACAGGCAATTCCCGCCCCCGACGGCGTCAGGCGACGTCCGCCTTCATGGCGACCCGAAGCGGTATTGGGATAGGCTTCGCCCGACCACTCGAGACGAACGCGACCTTGACCTTGGCCTCCATCAGCACGAGGTCGCCGCGCTTGATCTGCTGCTGCATGGTGATCGACGCGCCGCGGACTTCGACCGGCCGGGTGATCACCTCGAGCAAGTCGTCCATCTTGGCCGACTTGAGGAAGTCGAGCTGCATCGACCGCACCACGAAGGCAAAGCCCGGGGTCTCGCTTTCGGCTTCCGCGAACAACTCGCTCTGTGCCGCCCCAAGCAGCCGCAGATAATTGGTCCGCCCCCGTTCCATGAAGCGCAGATAGTTGGCGTGATAGACGATGCCGGAGAAGTCGGTGTCTTCGTAATAGACCCGGACGTGCATGTGGTGAGCGCCATCGATGATGGCGCCGTCGAGGGAATGATGATGCAAGCGAGCGTCAGTCATCGTTGAGCTACTCTTGGTCCCCGGTATCGCCAAACAGCCCGAACTGCGCGGGATCGCGCGAGGGGGCGGCGAGGCCGAGGTGGCGGAAGGCGTGGTCGGTCAGCAGGCGACCGCGTGGGGTGCGCTGCAGGTAGCCGCACTGGATCAGATACGGCTCGATAATGTCCTCGATCGCGTCGCGCGGCTCGGACAGCGCCGCCGCCATCGTCTCGACGCCGACCGGGCCGCCGCCATAGTTGAGCGCGATGGTGGTGAGGTAGCGTCGATCCATCGCGTCGAGGCCGGCGCTATCGACTTCCAGCGCGCCAAGCGCATGGTCGGCGATGGCGCGGTCGATCGCTTCGGCATCCGCAGCCGACGCAAAGTCGCGGACCCGGCGCAGCAGCCGACCGGCGATGCGCGGCGTGCCGCGGGCGCGGCGGGCGATCTCGTTGGCGCCGTCAGCCGTGATCGGCGTGCCGAGCACGCGAGCGCCGCGGGTGACGATGCTTTCGAGTTCTTCGATGGTATAGAAATTCAGCCGGATCGGAATGCCGAAGCGGTCGCGGAGCGGATTGGTGAGCAGGCCGGCGCGCGTGGTGGCGCCGACCAGGGTGAACTTCGACAGGTCGATCTTCACCGAGCGCGCGGCCGGACCTTCGCCGATGATCAGGTCGAGCTGGAAGTCCTCCATCGCCGGATACAGCACCTCCTCGACCGACGGGCTGAGGCGGTGGATCTCGTCGATGAACAGCACGTCGCGCTCTTCGAGATTGGTCAGCAAGGCTGCGAGATCGCCGGCCTTGGCGATCACCGGGCCCGACGTCGCGCGAAATCCGACGCCGAGCTCGCGCGCCACGATCTGCGCCAGCGTGGTCTTACCGAGACCCGGGGGACCTACGAACAGCACGTGATCGAGCGCCTCTTTGCGCTTGCGCGCGGCGTCGATGAACACCTGCAAATTCGCACGCGCCTGCTGCTGGCCGACGAACTCGGACAGATTCTGCGGCCGCAGCGCCGCATCGCCGAGGTCGTCACCGCGGCGCTCGGGTGTAACGAGACGGGAAGGTTCAGTCATGGGGGAAATGTACCATGCCGCCGAGCACTGAGCGCTCCCCTCCCCCTTGCGGGGAGGGGTCGGGGGTGGGGGGCCACGAGCCCTGTG
>NZ_QTKI01000288.1:0-6247 GCF_010820945.1 Rhodopseudomonas sp. BR0C11 | reverse complement strand
GTCTTCGTCGGTCTCGGTGTCGCGATCGTCGCCGAGCTCGAGTGCGTCGAGCATGTCGTGGATCACGTCACCGAACTTCGCCTGGTTGTCGGCGAAGTGTTCGAGCTGATCGAGCCGCGCCCCAAGCTTGTCTTCCAGCACCGGCCGCCACAGGTCGACCAGCTTCTTGGCCGCGGTAGGCGGCGCCAGCCCGGTCAGCCGCTCGCGCACCAGCATCGCCAGCGCATCCGACAGCGGCGCATCGGCACGGTCGGTGATCTCGTCGAATTTGCCGCGATGGAAATGATCGTCGAGCATCGCGGTGAGGTTCTTGGCGACGCCCGCCATCCGCCGTGCGCCGAGCGCTTCGACGCGCGCCTGCTCGACCGCTTCGAACACACCGCGGGCCTGCGGATTGCCCGGCATCAGCTTGCGATGCACCTTCGGGTCGTGACAGGCGAGCTTCAGCGCGATCGAGTCGGCGTGGCCGCGCACGATTGCGGCGTCCCGCTTGCTCATCTTGCGCGCCGGCTCGGGAAGCCGCGCCTTGCCCGGTGCGAGTCCGGGGCGCTCGGCCGCGAAAGTGACCTCCAGCTCCGGAGCCTTGGCGATCGCACGCAGGCACGAGGTGACGGCGCGCTTGAACGGCTCGGTCGGCGCTTCCTTCGATCCGGTGCGGAGTTTGCTGTTGGTCGTGGTGCTCATCGCCGCCTTCTCCCTCTTCCCGTTTGCCAGGAGAGGGTCGCGGTGAGGGGGTTATGCGTCGGTCGCGCGAAGAGGCCCCTCACCCGGCTCGCTTCGGTTGCCGACCTCTCCCCGCGCGCGGGGAGAGGCGAAACGATCGTCAGCTCATCGCGATGTTGACCGAGCTCTCGGGCAGCTCGGCGTTGAAGCAGCGCTGATAGAATTCCGCCACCAGCGGCCGCTCCAGCTCGTCACACTTGTTGAGGAAGGTGACGCGGAACGCGAAGCCGATGTCGCCGAAGATCTCGGCGTTTTCCGACCAGGTGATCACCGTGCGTGGGCTCATCACCGTCGACAGATCGCCGTTGGCGAAGGCGTTGCGGGTGAGGTCGGCGAGCCGGACCATCTTGTTGACGATGTCGCGCCCTTCGGCGTTGCGATAGTGCTTGGCCTTGGCGAGGATGATCTCGACTTCCTCGTCGTGCGGCAGATAGTTCAGCGTGGTCACGATCGACCAGCGGTCCATCTGGCCCTGGTTGATCTGCTGCGTGCCGTGATACAGGCCCGAGGTGTCGCCGAGGCCGATGGTGTTGGCGGTGGCGAACAGCCGGAACGCCGGATGCGGCTTGATGACCTTGTTCTGGTCGAGCAGCGTCAGCCGGCCGGAAATTTCCAGCACGCGCTGGATCACGAACATCACGTCGGGACGGCCAGCATCGTATTCGTCGAACACCAGCGCGACGTTGTGCTGTAGCGCCCAGGGCAGGATGCCGTCGCGGAATTCGGTGACCTGCTTGCCGTCGCGGACCACGATCGCGTCCTTGCCGACCAGATCGATACGGCTGATGTGGCTGTCGAGGTTGACGCGCACGCACGGCCAATTGAGACGCGCCGCGACCTGCTCGATGTGGGTCGACTTGCCGGTGCCGTGGAAGCCGGTGACCATCACGCGTCGGTTCTTGGCGAAGCCTGCCAGAATCGCCAGGGTGGTGGCGCGATCGAAACGGTAATCCGGATCAACATCCGGTACGTGGGGGTCGACCTCGGAATAGGCCGGAACTTCAAGGTCGCTGTCGATGCCGAAGACCTGCCGGACCGACACCTTCATGTCGGGTAAGCCAGTGATCTCCGGAGCGGTGGTCGTAGCGGCGGTCATCAATCCTCCGTGGTCCCGGACGCGCCCGAAACCCGATCTTCGTTGGTGGATGCGGTTGAGTGCGGAATTGAACCTAGCAGAGAGCCGCGATCCGCAGAAGCCCGCCGCGCGATCAAAGTTCCGTCGATGTTTCATTGAGATAGGAGCGTGACGCGGTTTTGTGAAGGCTGTGTTGCGGATTCGGTGGGCGATGCCGAATCGGCGTGCAACTTTTCGGCAGGGCAGGGGTCGTAAGCTGTCGCAACTGCCTGTCCGTCTCGTTGGAGCCCCACCGCCTTGAGTTCACTGCTCGACTCGCTGGTCCATTTTGCCGCGTCGCATCCCGGCCTCGCCTATCTGGCACTGTTTCTGGCGGCGCTGCTCGAAGCCGTGCCGGTGGTGGGATCGCTGGTGCCGGGTTCGACCGTGATCCTGGCGCTGAGCGCGCTGATTCCCGGCGGCGAACTCAGCCTTGTTGGCGTTCTCGCCTCGGCGATCGCCGGCGCGCTGATCGGCGACGGCGCGGCGTATTGGACCGGCCATCGTGGGCACCGGCGTATTTTGAGCGCTTGGCCGCTGTCGACCTATCCGGACGTGGTGGCGAAGGCAGAAGCGTTCTTCGTGCGTTACGGCACCTGGGCGGTGCTGTTCGGCAGGTTCGTGCCGCCGATCCGCGCCTTCGTCCCCGTCACCGCCGGCGCACTGCAGATGACGCCGCAGCGGTTCTTTGCCGTCGATGTGCCGGCGATCCTGCTGTGGGCCCCGGCGCATGTGCTGCCGGGCGTGGTCGCCACCACCGCGCTCGAGCGCAGCCACACGACGCTGCACCACTGGCTGCCGGTGCTCGCCGGCGTTGCCGGAACGCTGTTGCTGGGGCTATGGGCGTATCGGCGCTGGAAGGGCACGCAGGCTTAGCTTCAATCAAGGTCAACGACGCAAGCGTTATGCGCGAAGGACGGGCAGGTGCCGCTGAGAGCGTTCAGCTCCGCACCACCGTCTTTAGATAGTTGTAGGCCTTGATGATCTCGATCAGGCGGTCTTCGGTCGAGCGGTCGCCGCCATTGGCGTCGGGGTGATGCTGCTTCACCAGCGCCTTGTACTTGGCCTTGACCACTTCGAGCGTCGCGTCGCTCTCGAGGCCCATCACCTGCAGCGCCTTGCGCTCGGCGTTGAACACTTTGCGTGGCTCGGCGCGCGCCTCGTCGGCCGGATCGGGCCCGCGACGCCGGCGGCGGCTGCCGGTGAATTCGTTGAAAACATTGAATGGATCGGCGGCGCCTTCGAGATCCTCGGGACTGCGGGCGCGGCTTTTGGCGCCGTTCTGTCCCATCTTCCAGGTCGGACGATGGCCGGTCAGCGCGTCCTTCTGATAGCGGGCGACGTCATCCGGATTCATCCCTTCGAAGAAGTTATAACCCTGGTTGAATTCGCGGACGTGGTTGAGACAGAAGTGCCAGTAATCCTTCTCGTAGCCGCGGCCCTTCGGCGCACGATGCGCCGCGCGGCTGGTGCAGCCGGGCGCGTCGCACATCCGCACCTGTTCGCGCGCGGCTTCACGCGCCACTTCCGCGGCCCGCGGCTTGACGCGGATCTTGTCGAAGAATTTGGACGAGTCGATTGGCATGGGCGGACTTTGACTACGCAACGCTCCGGGCTTCAAGTCTTGACATTCCGAGCAGCCCCCGGGTTGATGCGTCGCAGACGGATTTGACGGAATAACGGCCGAACGGGTGGGGCATCACGGCATGGGCACGCAGGACACTATCACGCAGAAGTTGCGCGAAGCTTTCACGCCCGAAAGCCTCGACGTCATCGACGAATCCAACCTACATGAAGGTCATGCGGGTCACGCCGGTCGCAGCGAGACTCACTTCCGGGTGAATATCGTATCGGCGGCCTTCGCGGGCAAGAGCCGGGTCGATCGTCATCGCATGGTCAACGACCTGCTGGCGCCGGAACTGAAGGGCGGCGTGCACGCGCTCGCCATCAAGGCCAAAGCGCCCGGCGAAGCCTGAGCGAACAAATCGCTTAGGCTGATCCGGCTCGTGTCTTCCGGCTCTTCTTCTCGATCAGATCAGCCTCGCCGTCGCGCGGCACGGGCGAGATTCGCAGTGCCGTGATGCGGTTACGCTCGCGGCGCAGAACGCGGAAGCGGAATCCGTGGAAGGTGAAATTCTGACCGCGGTCCGGAATCGACCGCGCCTCGTGAATCACCAGGCCCGCCACCGTGGTGGCTTCCTCGTCCGGCAGGTTCCAGTCCATCGCGCGGTTGAGATCGCGGATTGGCACCGAGCCGTCGACCACCACCGAGCCGTCCGGCTGGGTGCGGACGCCGGCGACCACGACGTCGTGCTCGTCGGAAATATCGCCGACGATTTCCTCGAGGATGTCCTCGAGCGTCACCATGCCTTCGACTTCGCCGTATTCGTCGACGACCAGCGCGAAGTGAGTCTTGCGGGTGCGGAACGCCTTGAGCTGTTCGGAGACCGGACGCATCTCCGGCACGAACCAGGGTTGCAGCGCGATCTTGCCGATATCGATCTTGGACGCGTCGCCGTCAGCGGCGCGTAGCGCGCGCAGCAGATCCTTGGCGTGCAGCACGCCGACGATGTTCTCCGGCTTGTCGCGCCACAGCGGCACGCGGGTGTACTCGGTCGCCAGAACTTCCTTCACCAATTGTTCGCTGGGTTGATCGGCGTTGACGGTGACCATCGCGGTCCGGTGCACCATCACGTCCGACACCACCAGTTCGCCGAACCGGAATACGTTCTGGATGTACTCAGCCTCACCGCTTTCGATCTTGCCGTGCTCAGCGGATTCGCCGACCAGCCCCTCGATCTCGACGTCGGTCAGAATCTCGTGCTCGGAGTTTTCTTCGACGCCGAGCAGCTTCAACACGCCGCGCGAGGCCTGGTTCAGCAGCCAGTTCAGCGGATACAGCAAGATGAACGAGATGTGCAGCGGATAGGCGATCCACTGCGACACCGGCTCCGGCTGACGGATCGCCAGCGTTTTCGGCACCTGCTCGCCGATCACGATGTGCAGCGACGAGAAGAACAGGAAGCCGCCGAGAAACGCGATGAAGTGCTGCGCCGATTCCGACAGGCCCATCGGCTGCAGCACCGGTGCAAGCAGCGCCGATACGGTCGGCTCGCCGACCCAGCCGAGCCCGAGCGACGCCATGGTAATGCCGAGCTGGCAGCAGGCCAGATACGCTTCGACGTTGCCGAGGATGTGCTGCACCAGTTCGGCGCCGAACCGCTGCTTCTCGACCATCGCCTTGATGCGGAAGCCGCGGCTGCGCACCAGCGCGAACTCCGCCGCGACGTAGAAGGCGTTGGCGATCAGCAGCAGGACCGCGATCAGAACGTTGCTCAGAGTCGAGTTCATGATGCTCTTGGGTTCGCCTGCGGGACCGCAGGGCGCCGCAGCAGTCGTTAGGCTTGCGCCAGCTTCCGCTGCAGGAATTCGCGCACCGGCGCCGGCTCGACCTTATTGGCGATCACAGCGCGGCCGATGCCTTCCATCAGGATGAAGGTGAGTTCGCCGCGCTTGACCTTCTTGTCCTGCGCCATCAGCGCCATCAACCGGTCAGCGTCGGCAAGGCCTTCCTGGGGGAAGCCGGCGATGTCCTGCGGCCGGGTCGGCAGGCCGACTTCGGCGAGATGCTTGGCGAGCCGCTGCGCGTCGGCCGCCGGCATCATGCCGCGCTCGGCCGAGAATTCCGCCGCCAGCACCATGCCGATCGCGACGCCCTCGCCGTGGAACAGGCGGTCCGAGAACCCGGTCGCCGCTTCCAGCGCGTGGCCGAAGGTGTGGCCGAGATTGAGCAGGGCGCGGTCGCCGGTCTCGCGTTCGTCGCGGGCGACGATTGCGGCCTTGGCTCGGCACGAGGTGGCCACCGCGTGCTCGCGTGCGGCCCCGCCGCTGAACAGCTCGGCATGATTGGCTTCGAGCCAAGCGAAGAACGCCTCGTCGCCGAGCGCGCCGTATTTCGCGACTTCAGCATAGCCGGCGCGGAATTGGCGCGGCGACAGCGTATCGAGAATCGCGGTATCGGCCAGCACCAGCACCGGCTGATGGAACGTGCCGATCAGGTTCTTGCCCTGCGGCGAGTTGATGCCGGTTTTGCCACCGACCGAGGAGTCGACCTGCGCTAGCAGCGACGTCGGCACCTGCACGAAGTCGACGCCGCGGCGCAGGAGCGAAGCGGAGAAGCCGGCAAGATCCCCGATCACGCCGCCGCCGAGCGCGATCACCAGATCGTTTCGCTCGATCTTGGCGGCGATCAGCGCCTCGCACACCTGTTCGAGCCCCGCATAGCTCTTGGAGCTCTCGCCTTCGCCGACGATCACCGACGCATGCGCAATGCCAGCCTGGTCCAGCACCTCCTCGGCGCGCTTCAGCCAGGTCTTCGCCACGGTGCGATCGGTTACGGTCGCGGGGCGT
>NZ_QTKI01000287.1:0-6250 GCF_010820945.1 Rhodopseudomonas sp. BR0C11 | reverse complement strand
CCACTGCATCAAGCATCACATGCTGGACGCGAAGTGGATGGCGTTCATCGACATCGACGAGTTTCTGTTCTCGCCCGTCGCCGACAAGGTCACCGACGTGCTCGGCCGGTTCGACGGCGCGCCCGCGGTCGGCGTGTTCTCGCCGTATTTCGGCTCGGCCGGCCACGAGCAGCGGCCGCCGGTGCCGATCAGCCGCGCCTTCACCAAGCGCTCGCCGCTGTCGAAGATCTCGGCCAAGACCATCGCCAACCCGCGCTGGATCCGCGCCATCCGCAACGTGCATCTCTACAAATACTGGCGGGGCGAAACCATCGACACCATGGGCCGGCCGTTCCAGGGCGACCGCCCGGTGCTCGATCTGCTCAGGCTCAATCACTACTGGTCGCGCTCGCTGTCCGACCTTCAGACCAAGATCCAGCGCGGCGACGCCTCGACGCCGGTGCCGCGCGACAGCGACTGGCATTTCGCCGCCGAGAAAGACATGAACGCCGAAGACGACGCCTCGATCCTGCCGGTGCTGGATCGCGTGTTCGGCAAGGCGGAGGACGCGGCGAAGGCAGGCTGAGGACGACACGCAACGAAAGCATCGCATGGCCGTTTTGATCCGGCGCGGCACGCCCGCCGATGTCAACGCAATCACCGACCTGACGATGCGCGCCTACAGCAAGTGGCTGGCGCTGATCGGCTACAAACCGCTGCCGATGCTCGCCGACTACGCGGTCGCGATCCGCGAGCATCGCTTCGACCTGCTGGAAGCAGACGGCACCCTCGCCGCGCTGATCGAAACCGAACTCCGCGATGACGATCTGCTGATCGTCAACGTCGCGGTGTCGCCCGACGCCCAGAAACGCGGCTACGGCCGCCGCCTGATGGACCTCGCCGAACAAATCGCTACTGAGGCCGGCCGCTCGACACTGCGGCTCTACACCAACGAACGCTTCGAAGAGAACATCCGGCTGTACGCATCGCTCGGCTATGCCCACGAGCGGCTGGAAACCCGCGCGAATGGGGCACGGGTGGTGCATATGGTGAAGGGACGAGATAGTTCTCCTCCTCAACCAGCGGATAATTTGCAGAATTATCGCGAGTCGCAGCCCCAAGCGAACTTAACTATCGATGGACGCCCCCGAAAGGTGATCGACCATCCTCGCCTACGCTAGTCGAATACCGGATAGCTCTCGGGCCATTCCTTGGTGATAGCCTTCGCCGCACCTGTCTTTGCCCTATCCTTCGGCATGGAGACACCGAGATCAAGCCAATGGACGACATTATAGTAACGTTGACCGTCGCCCCCGATATATTCTTTGAGAAGTTGAGCCAGGCGTTTCTTTGAGAACGCGCGCACAGCCTTTAGTGCGCATGCCCTTCTTACGCTATCATCCTCATCCAAAAACAGGCGATTGATTTGAGCGTTGGTGAGAGTCCGAAAGCTCGAATCCGAGATTTCAATGATCAGGCGCGCCAGCAAGCGCTTGGGCATTTGCTTTTCAAGAAGCTCTGCGAGCCTCCTCTTGCCAATGGCGTACATCGCTTTAGCGGCTAACCGGTATTCAGCACTATAATCCGTGCTGATCATCGATATTCCAACCTCACTCCTCTTAACAGCCGCAATAATAAGCGGTATATCTTGCCATTCGCCATGCCTCTGCAGATACTCCACGTCGTGACGGGAATAATCGACAAAGTCACTTTCGAGAGTCTTGCGGACGAGCTTCAGATGCTCTGCAACACCTGCCTTGCAGACAATATCAAGGGCCCGCCGGGTGAATCCCTTACGAAGAAGATCTCCGAGCCCCTTAGTATCTTTGACCAGTTGATTATCCTCTCCATAGCGAGAGGCCATTTCGGCAACGCCTTCGGCATAGTCTTGATGAAACTGATCTTCGATCAGCATAATCAATTGTTGCGGTTGACGGGCGAATTGCCTTTGTAGCAGCGCCAGCCGAACATCCCGCTGAAAAATTGTCTCATTTGCTGCAAGGACCTCAAGCTCGGCGTCGGTCTTCGCTGCAAACATAATCTCCCTGAATTTTGCAAACTGGCGTTCCCCGGATTGCGCGCCGGCCCCCAGGATTCCGCCGCTTGTCTGCCTCAGCAGTATCGACTTGGCCTGCTCCTCCGTGAACGCCCTACCGTTATCAGCCAAAGCTGTCAGAGCGACATACCGGACATCCTCATCGGCATCGGTAAGCAGTCGTTCAGCATCGCTTACGGAGAGTTTGCCTCGCTTCGCAAGAAGCGCAGCGCTGATCCTTCGGACCGAAGCGCTTCGGTGATTCGTGCCGTCAACCAATGTCTCTGCGTCAATCGTGGATTCTTTTTCGAATAAGCGCGCTAGAAGCTGTCGATCGACAGAATCGGGTTGCAACTCATAGAGGACCCTGACGGCCTTCTCACGCCCCTGCCGTAGACTAATTCGAAGAATAGCATCAATACTTGCGCTGCGGGTCTGATAGTTAGTGCGATCATATTCTTCTTTGATGCTAGGTATATCTTCTGGAACGCCGCACTCAGCCAAATAAGCCAGAGCGGCACTCTTTTGCTCGCTTTGCGTATCCTTACTGAGCCATCTTTGTAGAAAGAACTCGCGTGGCCTTTTCTCGGAAACTGGCAACGGCTCTTCAATGAGTCGCGCAGCCAATAGAGCGTTCGCCTGAATACGATGCCCTTCCCGGAATATGGAAAGCAAACATAACAGGCCCCGCTCGAAGCCATCGACCTCCATATACCAATGCCAGAGAGGAACGTTTTCCGAAGAAAAGTTTTCAAGGCCACTGAAGAGGAGCCCGAATTTCTCGCGACGATCGAGGGGCAGCTCGCTGCGGTGTGCAAACAACAAATTGGCATCGTGCGCCCCGACAGTCGCATCATCATTACCCGGTTTCTTTACCGTGGTCGCGACAAGCCGCAGGCGCGCCACCTCGGTCGCGGTGTAGTTGTCTGCTGGCGATTCTGCGGCGGTCAAGAAATTACGCAGAAATCGAGCGGCTTCTGCAGCGATGCGTGGATCGCGCGCGGGCTGTTCTTCCTGTGTCACCCGTTGCTGTTCGGTCGGCGTTGCCTGCGTCTCACTCGACAGCTTTTGCGATTCAGCATCGCGAAGCTTCTGCACGTAGGCGGTAATTCTGGCACGCACCTTTCCTTCGAACTCGCTGAGGTCCTTAAAGAGTTCGAAGAGAATTTCCTTTCCAGCAGCAATTTTCTCCCGGAATGCGACTACCTTCTTCAGTTCGTCGCCGGGATCACGAAGCAATTCCTTGTCGACTTCTTTGAAATACAGCGCGAGTTCGGGTCGACCAGTCGAGCGGCGACTCGTGAGGGAGGTTTCGAATTCTTCTTCGAAGCCAGACGTAAATGGCCCAGATTTACTGGGCGGCGTCCCCCAGCGTTTCCACATCATGCCGATGACGAGTTCACACCGCTCAAGATCTTGATTGATAGTCCCTTGCGGACGCCCGTATTGAGAAACGGTGTCCTCCCAACCGACAAGCTCGACGTGGTACCCTAGGGTATCGGCCCAAAGCTTGTTAAATTCGTCGACGACTGCCTTTGCGGCCCGCCGTTCTTCCTGCAAATCGCCAGGTGACGCTAAAAAAACTCGTATGATCTTGCGCGTGTCTGACATTGGAATTCTTTACAAATATCATTCTGGTGCGGGCGGCCGGGGTCGAACCGGCACAGCTCTTTCGAGCCGAGGGATTTTAAGTCCCTTGCGTCTACCAATTTCGCCACGCCCGCATCCCGGACCGCGAGGCCGCCGAAAACTGGCGGCTGCGGCGGTGGCTGTCCGGCTCGGCGGCCGTGACATTGCCAAGTTCCGCGCCAGTGCGCCGCATTCATAATCGACCCTGCGGCGCAACGCAAAGCGGGGTTGCAGCCGTGTGGCGGATTCGCCGTCCGCGCGCTTTGACATCGCCCCGCATTGTCGGCTGGAATACGCACGGCGCCTGCGGCGTCGGGCGCGGCGGTCTCTCTCAAGCCGATGCAGATTCCGCTCTCCCTCTGCCCTGCCCCGCTGTTGCCCGTTCCTTGCATGCAGGCCGCCCGAGACGTCCCATAGAGCCCACCACAGCCGAGGTGACCCGCGCATGCCGACCATTGACCGTATCGACGCCTTCGCCGACGAAATGACCGCGATCCGCCGCGACCTCCACGCCCATCCCGAGATCGGCTTCGAAGAGGTGCGGACCTCGAGCATCGTCGCCGAGAAGCTCGGCCAATGGGGCATCGAGGTGCATCGCGGCATCGGCGGCACCGGCGTCGTCGGCGTGCTCAAGGGCAAAGGCGAAGGCAGCCGCCGCATCGGACTGCGCGCCGACATGGACGCGCTGCCGATGGACGAAGCCACCAACCTGCCGTGGCGCTCGACCATCCCCGGCCGCTTCCACGGCTGCGGCCACGACGCCCACACCACCATGCTGCTCGGCACCGCGCGCTATCTCGCCGAGACCCGCAATTTCGACGGCACCGTGCACTTCATCTTCCAGCCCGCCGAGGAAGGCCTCGGCGGCGCGCGCGCGATGCTGAAGGACGGCCTGTTCGAGAAATTTCCGTGCGACGAAGTGTACGGCCTGCACAACGCGCCGGACCTCGGCCATGGCGAGATCGCGATCCGGCCCGGACCGGCGATGGCCGGCGCCGATTTTTTCGACATCACTATCTCGGGCTACGGCGCCCACGGCGCGATGCCGGAGCGCTCCAAGGACCCGGTGGTGATCGCGATGACGCTCGGCCAGGCGCTGCAGACCATCGTCAGCCGCAATGTCGATCCGCTGCAGTCGGCGGTGCTGTCGATCACCCAGATCCATTCCGGCTCGGCCTATAACGTGATCCCCGGCGAAGCGCGGCTCGCCGGCACGGTGCGCGCGTTCTCCGACGAGATCCGCAACCTGATCCGCACCCGGATGCGCGCGGTCGCGGCCGGCATTGCGGCGGCGTTCGAGGTCGACATCAAGGTCGACATCCGCGACATCTTCAGCGTGCTGGTGAACGCGCCCGAGCACAGCGAGCGCGTCGCCGAGGTGGCGCGCAGCATCGTCGGCGACGCCAACGTGAAGACCCGCGAAACGCCGAAGATGGGCAGCGAGGATTTCGCCGATATGCTGCAGGCGGTGCCCGGCGCATATTTCTGGATCGGCCACGACGGCAACGTGCCGCTGCATAACCCGGGCTTCGTGCTCGATGACAAGATCCTCCCGGTCGGCGCCAGCATGTTCGCCCGGCTGATCGAAACCCGGCTGCCGGTCGGCGGCCACGACGGAGCTACGCATGTCTGACGGCCTCGCCACCACCGCCACCGCGCTGCACGACCTCTCGGCCACCGAACTGCTCGCCGGCTATTACGGCAAGCAGTTCTCGCCGAGTGAGGTGATGGAAGCGGTGATCGCCCAGGCGACGCGCTGGGAGCCGCATATCAATGCGCTGTACGAATTCGATCCCGACACCGCGCGCAAGGCGGCGCAAGCCTCGACCGCGCGCTGGGCCAAAGGCCAGCCGCTCGGCCTGCTCGACGGCGTGCCGGTGACGATCAAGGAGAACGTCGCCACCGAAGGCGTGCCGGTGCCGCTCGGCGTGCCGATCACGCCGCTGATGCCGGCCGCGGCCGATGCGCCGCCCGCCGCGCGGCTGCGCGAAGCCGGCGGCATTCTGTGGAGCAAGACGACGATGCCGGATTTCGGCATGCTGTCGTCGGGCCTGTCGAGCTTCCACGGCGTCACCCGCAATCCGTGGGACGTGTCGCAGAACACCGGCGGCTCTTCCGCCGGCGCCGGCGCTGCGGGCGCGGCCGGCTACGGGCCGCTGCATCTCGGCACCGATATCGGCGGCTCGGTGCGGCTGCCGGCGGCGTGGTGCGGCATCTTCGCGCTGAAGCCGAGCCTCGGCCGCGTGCCGATCGACCCGCCCTATGTCGGCCGCTGCGCCGGACCGATGACGCGCACCGTCGACGACGCCGCGCTGATGATGAGCGTGCTGTCGCAGCCCGACAGCCGCGACGGCATGAGCCTGCCGCCGCACGATTTCGACTGGAGCGATCTCGACACCACGCTGCGCGGCAAGACCATCGGCCTGCTCACCGATCTCGGCTTCGGCATGGAGCTGGAAGACGAGGTGCGCGACATCGTCACGCAGGCGGCGCGCAAATTCGAGGCGCAGGGCGCGATTATCAAGCCGGTCGAACTCGGCTTCACCCGCGAGATGATGGACGGGCTCGACAATTTCTGGCGAGCGCGGATGTGGAGCGATCTGGCGC
>NZ_QTKI01000286.1:0-6251 GCF_010820945.1 Rhodopseudomonas sp. BR0C11 | reverse complement strand
GGTCGCAGCTGTCCTTCATCGCCCCGCCGTATTGCGAAAAGCTCGGCATCCCGTTCGTCTATGATCCCGGCCCCGGCATGCTGTCGATGCAGGCGATCGCCGCTCCGCCGGCCTATAGCCGTGCCCGGGCCGCCGTCCGTTACGACGAAGTTGCCAAGGCGCTGGTGCACGGCCTCAAGTTCCATGACCGCACCGATCTGGCGCCGACCATGGGACGATGGATGGCCCGCGCCGGGCAGCCGCTGCTGGCCGACGCCGATCTGCTGGTGCCGGTGCCGCTGCATTGGCGCCGCGGCTTCTCGCGTCGCTACAATCAGTCCGGCGTGCTGGCGCAGGTGATCGGCCGGCAGGCCAAGCTGCCGGTCGCGGTTGAGGCCCTGCAGCGGGTCCGGCCGACCGCGCACCAGATCGGGCTGTCGCGCAGCGAGCGTGCCGCTAATGTGCAGGGCGCCTTCAAGGTTCCGAACCACCGGAAGGCCGAGATCCAGGGGCGGCGGATCGTGCTGGTCGACGACGTGCTCACCTCGGGGGCCACGGTCGATGCTTGCGCCCGCGCGCTGCTCCGGGCGAGGGCGGCCTCGGTCGACGTGCTGGTCTTCGCGCGGGTTGTCGATACGCTGAAATCCCCCATATAATCCGCTCCTTGCGCCCATCCTCGGCAACCCAACGGAGCCTGAATGCCCGCAGCGATCGAGATCTTCACCCGCCCCGGCTGCGGCTATTGCAGCGCCGCCAAGTCGCTTCTCAACCGCAAGAAGGCGGCCTTCACCGAGTACGACGTCGCGGTCGATCCGGGCTTCCGAGTGAAGATGGACGAGCGCGCCGGCCCCGGCGCCACCTATCCGCAGATCTTCATCGGCGACCTCCACGTCGGCGGCTGCGATGACCTCTATGCGCTCGATCGCGAGGGCAAGCTCGACGCGCTGCTCGCCGGCGAGAAGGCCGTGTCATGACCGACGCGGTGCCGTTCAATGCCGCCCTGGTGCAGATGCGCAGCGGCCTCACCCCCGAGCCCAATCTCGAGCAGGGCATCCGGCTGATCCGCGAGGCGGTGAAGGCCGGCGCCGACTACGTGCTCACCCCCGAGGTGAGCAACATGATGCAGCTCAACCGCGAAGCGCTGTTCGTCCAGCTCGCCGAGCAGGACGACGACCTGTCGCTGAAGGCGTATCGCGAGCTGGCGCGTGAACTGAACATCCATCTGCACATCGGCTCGCTGGCGCTGCGCGCCTCGCCGGAGCGCGCGGTCAACCGCTCGTTCCTGATCGGCCCCGACGGTACGATCCTGGCGAGCTACGACAAGATTCATATGTTCGACATCGATCTCGGCAATGGCGAGAGCTACCGCGAGTCGGCGAACTACCAGCCCGGCGAGACCGCGGTGATCTCGGACCTGCCCTGGGGCCGGATCGGCCTGACGATCTGCTACGACGTGCGTTTCCCAGCGTTGTACCGCGCGCTTGCCGAATCCGGCGCATCGTTCCTGGCGGTGCCGGCGGCGTTCACCAAGCCGACCGGTGAGGCGCATTGGCACGTGCTGCTGCGCGCTCGCGCCATCGAGAACGGCTGCTTCGTCTTCGCCGCGGCGCAAGGCGGTTTGCACGAGAACAAGCGCGAGACGTTCGGCCACTCGCTGATCATTGATCCGTGGGGCAAGGTGCTCGCCGAAGGCGGCATTGAGCCCGGCTTCATCATGGCGCGGATCGATCCGGCCGAAGTGACCAAAGCACGCGGCAAGATTCCGTCGCTGCAGCACGGCCGGCGCTTCACCGTCGCCGATGCGAACGCCGGCCCCGGCCACCTGCATCTGGTCCGGCAGTCATGATCCGCTACAGCCTGCGCTGCGACAAAGGCCACGTGTTCGAGAGCTGGTTTCAGAGCTCGTCGGCCTATGAGTCCCAGGTTCGGCGCAAGCTGGTGAGCTGCCCGCAGTGCGATTCAGTGAAAGTCGAAAAGGCGATCATGGCGCCGCAGATCGTCGGCAAGAAAGGCCGCGGCCGCGCGCCCGAGCCGGCCGCCGCCGAACCCACCGCGACCAACCTTCCGGCCGAGACGACTTCTGCTGATGCGCCGACGCCGCTGTTGATGGCGCAGGAGCGCGAGCTGCGCGCCAAGCTGAAGGAGTTGCGCGACCACATCGTCAAGACCGCCGACAATGTCAGCGAGCGCTTCCCCGAGCAGGCGCGCGCGATGCATTACGGCGATATCGAACACCGCCCGATCTACGGCGAGGCTTCGCCGGCTGAGGCCAAGGCGCTGATCGACGAAGGCATCGAAGTGGCGCCGCTGCCGGTGCTGCCGGACGACCGGAATTGACGTCTTGGCTTTAGCGAGCCGAATGCTCTCTTTTGTCATTCTGGCTCGCGCTTCGCGCGCCCCGGAACGACGACTGAGAGACTCGGACGCCAAGTAGTTCGCTGGAGACGCAGCTGTGAATCCCGACACCCTGCTTTCCTGGCAATTCTGGGCGGTGCTGTCGGCGGTGTTTGCGGCGCTGACGGCGATCTTCGCCAAGGTCGGCGTTGCCGACATCAACTCCGATCTCGCCACTTTCATTCGCACCGTAGTGGTGCTGGTGGCGCTCGGCGGGCTGCTGGCGGCGACCGGAAAGCTCGTCGCGGACGGGCCGATCAGCGCCAAGACCTGGACGTTCCTGATCCTGTCGGGGCTGTGCACCGGCGCTTCATGGCTGTGCTACTTCCGGGCCCTCAAGCTCGGCCCGGCCAGCTTGGTGGCGCCGATCGATAAGCTCAGCGTGGTGCTGGTGGTGCTGTTCGGCGTGCTGTTTCTCGGCGAGCGGCCGTCCGGCACCGAATGGATTGGGATCGCTCTGATCGCCGCCGGCGCCGTGGTCATCGCGCTGAAGTAATTACACCGCGACCAGCAGCGCGACGCCGAGTACGATCAGGATGATGCCGAGAATCTCGCGTAGCGCCACCGGCTGCTTGAACGAGTAGTAGGCCACAGCTTGCGCGAACAGCACCTCGATCAGCGCCAGGGTACGAACGTTGGCGGCGGCGGTGAGCGCAAATGCCAGGAACCAGAACTGCGAGGCCGCGGCGCCGACGAAGCCGGCCAGCATCGACGGCCGCCACAGTCGCAAGATGTCGCGCAGCACCTGCGGCGCCCGCGCCAGCAGGTAGATGGTCAGCACCAGCGTCTGCACCCCGAGGCCGAACACCAGGGTGAAGGTCGCGGCGGTGACGAAGGTCACGTCCGGCACCACGATGATCGCGCCGCGAAACCCGACCGCCGACAGCGCAAAGGCTGCGGCGGCGCTCAGCCCGAGCAAGGTCGGCCGCAGGCTGACGAGGCCGCGGGCCGCACCCGGCCGCAGCGCCGTAACCACGACGCCGACCGTCGCGATCAGGATCGCCACCACCTTCCACAGGTTCAGGTGATCGCCGAGGAACACGAAGCCGAAAATCGCGGTCTGGATCGCTTCGGTCTTCAGATATGCGGTGGTGACCACGAAAGAGCGTTCGTTCATCGCCGCCAGCATCATGCCGGTGGCTGCGATCTGCGACAGCGCCCCGAGCAGCAGCCATGGCCAGAAATCGAGGCCGGGCCACGGTATCGCATCGCCGGTCGCCCAGATCACCCCGGCAAAGAACAGCAGCGAGAACGGGAAGCCGAACAGAAACCGGATATTGGTGGCGCCCCAGGTGCCGAGCGGCCCGGTCAACGAGCGCTGCATCGCGTTGCGCGCGACCTGGCCGAGCGCAGCGACGAGCGTGAAGGGGATCCAGAGCGAAGCGACGGTGAACATGGCGTTGGCAGCAGGAGGGACGCTGCAGCCTCGGCGATCCGGTCCGCAGCGGTCAACCGGACCCGGATCATGCCTGCATTGCGAGGGCTTTCGCGCGCCAGAGCGATCGGCGCGCGGTCGTCCAGAACTACGGCGCCGTTTCGGCCACCATCATGTAGTTCACGTCCATGTCGGGCGACAGCTTCCAGCGGTCGGCGAGCGGATTGAACACCAGGCCGGACTGCTCGGTGACGGTGAGCTTCAGCCGGTTGAGGTGCTGCTCGAGTTCGGCGGGGGTGACGAACTTGTCCCACTGATGGGTGCCGCGCGGCAGCCAGCGCATCACATATTCGGCGCCGACGATGGCGAGCGCGAAGCTCTTCCAGTTCCGGTTGAGCGTTGCCACCACCATGATGCCGGTCGGCTTCATCAGCGCGGCGCAGCGCGACAGGAACGCGCCGACGTCGGTGACGTGCTCGATCACTTCCATCGCCAGCACGATGTCGAACCGCTCACGCGGGTCGATTTCCTCGACCATGACGTTGCGGTAGTCGATCGCCAGGTGCGACTTGTCGGCGTGCAGTTTGGCGGCGGCGATATTGGTGGCGGAGGGGTCGATTCCGATCACCTGGGCGCCCAGCCGGGTGAACGGCTCGCACAACAGGCCGGCGCCGCAGCCGATATCCAGCATCCGCAAGCCTTCGAGGCAGCTCAGGCTCTTGGCATTGCGCTCGAATTTCCGGCAGGCGGCATCGCGGATGAAGCTGATCCGCAGCGGGTTGATCCGGTGCAGCGGCGCCATCCGCCCCGTGGGGTCCCACCACTCGGCCGACAGTTTGGAGAATTTCGCGATCTCGGCCGGATCGACGGTCGAGGCCGGCTGGCCGGGGGACTCGGGTTGCAGTGCCATGGGGTGCGCGATGCTCCTCAATGTCCGTACCTGTCGCCCGGCACGCGGCCGGAGCGGGTTGCGCCTGTTCCGCGGCCGCAATGCCCTTGCTTGCCCGAAACCGCGACGCTGTGTATACGCGCCACGCGGCTCCCGCCTGGCGGATTCCGCGCCATCAATACTCGTTGTCTCCAAGGATTGCACTATTCGTCATGGGCCGGCTGGTGATGAAATTCGGCGGCACGTCCGTCGCCAATATCGAGCGCATCCAGAACGTCGCGCGCCATGTCAAACGCGAGGTCGATGCCGGCCATGAGGTCGCCGTGGTGGTGTCGGCGATGTCCGGCAAGACCAACGAGCTGGTGGCCTGGTGCACCGAAGCCTCGCCGCTGCATGACGCGCGTGAATACGACGCGGTGGTGGCGTCCGGCGAGCAGGTGACGTCGGGCCTTCTTGCGATTGCCCTTCAGTCGCTCGGCATTCAGGCGCGGTCCTGGCAGGGCTGGCAGATCCCGATCTTGACCAGCGACGCGCACGCTTCGGCGCGGATCGTCGGGATCGACGGCAGCGAAATCATCAAGCGCTTTTCCGAGCGCAAGGAAGTGGCGGTGATCGCCGGTTTCCAGGGCATCCATGCCGAGACCGGCCGGATCACCACGCTCGGCCGTGGCGGATCCGACACCTCGGCGGTGGCGATCGCGGCGGCGCTGAAGGCCGACCGCTGCGACATCTACACCGATGTCGACGGCGTCTACACCACCGACCCGCGGGTGGTGCCGAAGGCGCGCCGGCTCGACAAGGTGTCGTTCGAAGAGATGCTGGAATTGGCCTCGCTCGGCGCCAAGGTGCTGCAGGTCCGCTCGGTCGAGCTCGGCATGGTCCACAACATGCCGATCTTCGTCCGCTCCAGTTTCGACAAGCCCGAAGATATCGATCCGCACGGCACGCCGCCGGGCACGCTGATCAGCAGCGAGGAGAATTCCATGGAGAACCACGTCGTCACCGGCATCGCCTTTTCCAAGGACGAGGCGCAGATCTCTGTGCGCCGGATCGAGGACAAGCCGGGCGTGGCGGCGTCGATCTTCGGTCCCCTGGCCGACGCCAATATCAACGTCGACATGATCGTCCAGAACGTCTCCGAGGACGGCAAGACCACCGATCTGACCTTCACGGTGCCGGCCGCCGACTTCGCCCGTGCCAAGCAGACCATCACCTCGGCGCAGGACAAGATCGGTTACGCCCGCTTCGACAGCGAGACCGACGTCGCCAAGGTGTCGGTGATCGGCTCGGGCATGCGTAGCCATGCCGGCGTCGCGGCCCAGGCGTTCGCTGCGCTCGCGGCCCGCAACATCAACATCCGCGCCATCACCACCTCCGAGATCAAGTTCTCAGTGCTGATCGACGCCGCCTACACCGAGCTGGCGGTGCGGACGCTGCATACGCTCTATGGTCTGGATCAAGTTTAGAACAATTTTTCGGTGATTTGAGAGAGCCGGCGGGCCCGATGTTGCGTCCGCTGGCAGGCGTTTTGCTTGGCAAATCAAGCGTCAATTCGCTATACGGCCTGAGCGGCGCGGCGCGCTGACAGGTCGGCTGGCAAAGCCGGTTTTGTTG
>NZ_QTKI01000285.1:0-6288 GCF_010820945.1 Rhodopseudomonas sp. BR0C11 | reverse complement strand
ATCGCGCCGGCCTCGTCGTCGCGTTGCTGCCGCAGCTCTGGCGCCACGCCGATCTCACCGCCGCGCTGAACCGCACCGGTGCACGGGCGATCGTGTCGACGCGCTGGATCGACGGCGTCAGCCACTCCGATCTGGCCATGAACGCCGCCGCGGAAGCGTTCTCGATCCGCCATGTCTGCGGCTTCGGCGATGACCTGCCCGAGGGCATGGCCTCGCTGGACGCCGCGATGGAAGATCCCACCGCATTGCCGCCAGCGCCGGGACCGCAGGAAGCGCGCCGCGCCGCGGTGATCTCCTTCGATACCACCGGCGATGGCGTCCGTGCGATCCCGCGCAGCCATTTGCATCTGATCGCAGGCGGCCTGGTTGTCTTCCTCGAAAGCGCGATCCCGCAGGGCGCAGTGCTGCTGTCGGCGCAGACGCCGGCGACGTTCGCCGGGCTGGCTTCATCGATGGTGACGTGGCTGCTCAGCGGCGGCACGCTGGCCCTGCACCACCCGTTCGATGACGCGGTGCTGGAGCGGCAGATCGTCGACCTCGGCTGTCAGGCCCTGGTCGCACCGGCGCCGCTTGCTCTCCGCCTCGGCGAAGCCGGACTGACAGCGCAGGCTCCGTCGCTGCGCAGCGTGGTGGGCCTCTGGCGAGCACCCGAGCAGGTCGCCTCCAGCCCGAACTGGATCGGCGCGCCGGCCCACTTCACCGATATCTATCTGTTCGGCGAAGCCGGATTGTTCGGCGCCCAGCGCACGGCGGAAGGTACCCCCGCCGCGATCATGCCGGGACCGCACACCGCACCCCGCGATCATGCCGGCGGTTCGACTGCTGGCGAAATCCTGATCACGCCGAAGGGCACGCTCGGGCTGCGCGGCCCGATGGTGACGCTCGCCGCCTATGCGCCGCTGCCGCCGCTCAACAGTTCGATCCCGATGGCGCCGCCGCCGGACTATGTCGACACCGGCTACGCGGCCCGACTCGACCGTGCCACCGGCTCGATCTGCATCACCGCTCCACCTGCCGGGGTGATGGCGGTCGGCGGCTATCGCTTCCTCGCCCAGGACCTGCAGGAATGGGCGAAGCGGCTCGGCCAGGGCGCGCTGCTCACGGCGCTGCCGGACCGGCTCAGCGGCTATCGGCTCGCCGGCCGCGCACAGGACAATTCCAGAGCTCGTGAAGCACTTGCAGAACTCGGCCTAAACCCTTTGATGGTCGAGGCCTTCCGCGACGCTCCGAAGGTCGATGAAAACCGCGCATCGACGTTGACGCCGCATTAACAGCGACGGCTTACGGTTTCCGCCTCGACCGCGGGAGCCGTTCTTGGAATGTCGTACCACGCGCCTATCCTCGTCGTAACCGACGATGAAAGCTCGCCGACCCTCGCAGCACTGACGGACGCCAAACTGTTTCCAGTGCTTGCTTCTGCATGGCCGGAGGCTGGCGACGCGGTCGGCCGGCTGCGCCCGTCGGCCGTGGTCGCAGATGGCGGTGCGCCCGCCGGCTCCCTCAAGACACTCGCCCGCCAGATCGGCTTGCTGCAGCCCTACGTGCCGCTGATCGCGATCGGCGCCGATGGCGGCCTGCCCGACAACGTCATGCCGTTCAGCGCCGATCCGCGCGAACTGATCCATCTGGCGTCCCGGCTGCGAGCCGCGTTGCGGGTGCGGACGCTGCACGCCACGGCGATGCGGCGCCTGACCGATCCGAGCGGCCTCACCGAACTATCCGACCACGATCCGCTGCAGGACGCGACCGTGCTGCTGATCGGCCGCGGCGCCGCCTATCCGGCACTGTCGGTCGCGCTCGGTGAGCGCGTCGGGGTGGTCGGCGCGCTGTCGATCGAAGCCGCCGCCAAGCATCTCAACGCCCGCGATCTCGACGGCATCGTGCTGGCCGAAGGCTTCAGCCCGCGCGTGGTCGATGCCTTCTTGACCGTGCTGTCGGAAGATACCCGGTTCCGGCATTTGCCGATCGTGGTCGGCGTTCCGGCGCCCCACAGCAGCTTCGAGCTGCCCAATCTCGAATTCGTCGATGGCGATCCGGCACGGATCGTCGGCGCCGCGTTGCCGCTGGTACGCCAGCACGCCTTCGAGGGCCGGCTCACCCGCACGCTGGCTTCGCTGGATGCCGGGGGCCTGCTCGATCCCCGCACCGGCCTCCTCACCGAGGCTGCGTTCGAGCGCGATTTTGCGACCGCCGTGTATCAGGCGCAGACCCGCGGCGAAGGCCTGTCGGTCGCGCGTTTCGTCCTGCACCGCGCCGATCGCCGCGCGGTCAACGACGCCGCACGGATCGTCAGCCGACTGATGCGCAAGATGGATTTCGGCACGTTGCAGACCGACGGCACGCTGCTGGTGGTGTTCGCGGCAACTGACCTGCGCAACGCCCAGGCGATTGCGCGGCGGCTCAGCAGCGTGATCAAGCAGACCGCCCATAGCGCAAGGCGCGAGGCCCGGATCGATCCCGACGTCAGTGTCGCAACCCTGATGCCCGACGAATCCGCCCGCGCCATCCTAACCCGCGTCGTGCAGCAGGACCGCCGCCGCGCGGCGTCGTAGGCGTCCAGCCAAGACGATCGCCGTCATTGCGAGCGCAGCGAAGCAATCCAGAGGCCGGTGTATGGAGCTGCTGGATTGCTTCGGCGCTGCGCGCCTCGCAATGACGCGGAGGCGAAAGATCACGCCGCCTTGCGGTTCTCGGCGAGGTCCGCGAGCTGCTTGAGGATATCAGTCGTCCCCATCAACCGCTCTTCCGGCGTCTCCCAGACCTGGAAGAACACCACCTTCATGTCGGGCCGCACCTTGGCAGCTTCGCCGTGGCGCTTGATGAAGAATACCAGCTTGTCCGGTTGCGCGAAGGCGTTGTCGCGGAAGCTGATGACCACGCCCTTCGGGCCGGCGTCGACCTTCTCGACATTGGCGCGGCGGCAATACGCCTTGATGGCCGCGATCTTGAACAGATAGCGGACCTCGTCCGGCAGCGGACCGAAACGGTCGCGCAGCTCCGCGGCGAAGTTCTCGATCTCCTCGTCGGTGTCGAGATCGGCGAGCCGGCGATACAGCGAAAGCCGCACCGCAAGATCGGCGACGAAGTCCTCCGGGATCAGCACCGGCATGCCAATGGTGATCTGCGGCGACCAGCGGTCGGCGACCGGCTCGTCGACGATGCCAGCCTTGAGGTTGGTGATCGCCTCCTCGAGCATCTGCTGATACAGCTCGAAGCCGACTTCCTTGATGTGGCCGGACTGTTCCTCGCCGAGCAGATTGCCGGCGCCGCGGATGTCGAGGTCGTGCGAGGCGAGCTGGAAGCCGGCGCCAAGCGTTTCCAGCGATTGCAGCACCTTGAGCCGGCGCTCCGCCTGCGCGGTGATGTTGTGCTGCGGCAGCGTGAACAGCGCGTAGGCGCGCAGCTTCGACCGGCCGACGCGGCCGCGAAGCTGATACAATTGCGCCAGGCCGAACATGTCGGCGCGGTGCACGATCAGCGTGTTCGCGTTCGGGATGTCCAGGCCAGATTCGACGATCGTGGTCGACAGCAGGATGTCGAACTTGCCGTCGTAGAACGCCGACATGATGTCCTCGATCACCGCCGGCGGCATCTGACCGTGGGCGACCGCGACCTTCATCTCCGGCACGTGCTTGTCGAGGAAGTCCTTCACCTCGGCGAGATCGTCGATCCGCGGCACCACGTAGAACGCCTGACCGCCGCGATAGCGCTCGCGCAGCAGCGCTTCGCGGATCATCAACGGATCATGCGGCGCCACGAAGGTTCGCACCGCGAGCCGGTCGACCGGCGGCGAAGCAATGATCGACAGGTCGCGCACGCCGGTCATGGCGAGCTGTAGCGTGCGCGGGATCGGCGTCGCGCTCAGCGTCAGCACGTGAACCTCGGAGCGCAGCTGCTTCAGCTTCTCCTTGTGGGTCACGCCGAAGTGCTGCTCCTCGTCGACGATGACGAGGCCAAGATCCTTGAACTTGATCGACTTGCCGAGCAGCGCGTGGGTGCCGACGACGATGTCGAGCGTGCCGTCGGCGATGCCCTTCTTGACCTGCGACAGCTCCTTGGTCGAGACCAGTCGCGAGGCTTGGCCGACATTGACCGGGAAGCCACGGAAGCGCTCGGTGAAGGTCTTGGCGTGCTGCCGCGCCAGTAGCGTGGTCGGGACCACGACCGCCACCTGCTTGCCGTCGAGCGCCACCGCGAACGCCGCGCGCAGCGCCACCTCGGTCTTGCCGAAACCGACGTCGCCGCAAACCAGGCGGTCCATCGGCGTGCCCTTCTCCAGATCGCCGAGAGCCGCGTTGATCGCGGCGAGCTGGTCCTCGGTCTCGTCGTAGGGGAAGCGCGCGCAAAACTCGTCATAGAGCTGCGGCTGCACCGGCAGCTTCGGCGCCTCGCGCAGGTGCCGTTCGGCCGCGACCTTGATCAGTTCGCCGGCGATCTGCCGGATACGGTTCTTCAGCTTGGCCTTGCGCGCCTGCCAACCCGAGCCGCCGAGCTTGTCGAGTTCGACCGTGGTGCCGTCGGAGCCGTAGCGCGACAGCAGTTCGATGTTCTCGACCGGCAGGAACAGCTTGGTGTCATTGGCGTAGTGCAGTTCGACGCAGTCGTGCGGCGCGCCGCCGACTTCGAGCGTCTGCAGGCCGACGAAACGGCCGATGCCGTGCTCGACATGCACCACGATGTCGCCGGTCGACAGGCTGGTGACTTCGGAGATGAAGTTGTCGAGCTTCTTGCTGGCCTTGCGTTGCCGCACCAGGCGGTCGCCGAGTACGTCCTGCTCGGTGATCACCGCAAACGCGTCGGTCTCGAAGCCGGACTCCAGGCCGACCACCGCCAGCATGGTTTCGTTGCGTGGCGTCGCCTGCACGGTGCGCCAGGAATTGACGCTGGTGAGCGCGACCAGCTTGTGGTCCTTCAGCATGCTCGCCATGCGGTCGCGCGAGCCTTCGCTCCACAGCGCGATCACCACCTTCTTGCGCGCAGCCTGCAGCGCATAGACGTGCGCCACCAGCGTCTCGAACACGTTGACGTTGGCGTCCGCGCGCTCCGGCGCGAAGTTGCGGCCGGCCCGGGCACCGGCATCGATCACGTCGCTGGTGTCGTCCGGCAGCGCGAATGGCGTCAGCCGCGCCAGGGCAACGCCCTCGAGCCGCGCGGTCCATTCACTGTCGGTGAGATACAGCCGATCCGGCGGCAGCGGCTTGTAGATCGCGCCGGAGCCGGGCTGCTCCATCGCTTCGCGCCGGGCGTCGTAGTAGTCGGCGATCTGCTTGAAGCGCTCGCGCGCGGCGTCTTCGCTCTGCGGCTCGATCGCGACCGGCGTTCCCTTCAGGTAATCGAACAGCGTGTCCATCCGCTCCTGGAACAGCGGCAGCCAGTGCTCCCTGCCGGGATGGCGGCGGCCTTCGCTGACCGCGGCGTACAGTTGGTCGTCTGGATGCGGCGCGCCGAACGCGGCGACGTAGCCCATACGGAAACGGCGGATGGTCTCGGTGACGAGCTGGAATTCCGACACCGGCACCAAGTCCAGGCCGCGCATGGTGTGCAGCGTGCGCTGGGTCTCGGCGTCGAAGGTGCGGATCGATTCGAGCTGGTCGCCGAAGAAGTCGAACCGCACCGGCTGGTCGAGGCCGGCCGGAAACAGATCGAGAATGCCGCCGCGCACCGCGTATTCGCCGGCTTCACGCACCGTGGAGGCGCGGCTGTAGCCATTGTGTTCGAGCCAGGCGACGATCGAATCCATCGGCACGACGTTGCCGGGCGCCACCGACAGCGCCTGCGCGGCGATGATCTCGCGCACCGGCACCCGCTGCACGGCGGCGTTGACCGTGGTCAGCACGATCAGCGGCTTGTCGCTGCCGGTCAGGCGCGACAGCTTCGCCAGCGTGGTGACGCGCTGCGCCAGGATGCCGGCGTGCGGCGAAACGCGGTCATAGGGTTGGCAGTCCCAGGCCGGAAATTGCAGCACCTCGAGATCGGGCGCGAAGAACTCCAGGCTGCGCGCCAGCTGCTGCATCCGCGGACCATCGCGGCAGATCACCGTCAGGCTGACAGCGGGCGCCTTCGGCTTAGCCGCGACCGCGCGGGCCAGATCGGCGATGATCAGCCCCTCGGCGCCTTCGGCGACGTTGGCGAAGGTCAGCGCCTTGCCGGGCGTAAGCTGTTCCGCCGGCGATCTGCTCGGAGTCTTCATACGGCGCCGTCCTGATGGCCGTAGGTCTTGATCCGTTCGAACAGCCCGCCCTTGAACTCGGCCGGCAGCGTGTCGCCGCCGGCGACCGCGGCGTAGAG
>NZ_QTKI01000284.1:0-6311 GCF_010820945.1 Rhodopseudomonas sp. BR0C11 | reverse complement strand
TCACGTAGTCGCCCGGTGCCAGATCACCAAACCGCTTGCCGAGATCCGGATCGACTACGACGTTGCTGGTCTCGATCGTGAGCTTGCCGCCCTTCGGCATCGCGTCGCGTGCGTTCACCGCGAGATTGACCAGCGCCGATTCAAGCTGGCCGCGGTCGACATAGATCGACCACGTATCTGGCGCGAGCACGGTCTCGACTTCGATCGGCTCGCCGAGCGTCGGCCGCAGCAGGCTCTGCAAGCCCGACAGCAGCGCGTTGACCTCGGTCTCGTCGGGCCGCAGCGGCTGTTTACGCGCAAAGGCGAGCAGCAGCCGGGTCAGCTCCGAACCCCGGTCGGCGGCTTCGCTGATCAGTTTAGCAATGGCCGCTAGATGCGGCTGGTCGGCAACACCGTCGCTGATGATGTCGATGGTGCCAGTGATCACCGTCAGCATGTTGTTGAAGTCGTGGGCGATGCCGCCGGTCAGTTGCCCGATCGACTCCATCTTTTGCGATTGCCGCAGCTGCTCTTCGAACGCGATCTTCTCGGTCAGGTCGCGCATGAAGACGTTGACGACGAACCGCCCCTCGACCGGCAGCGCCGTCATCGACACTTCGAGCGCGATCGGCGAGCCGTCACGCCGGACAGCTTCGATCTCGATGCGATGGCCCTGAATCACGCTCATGTCATGTTCGATCGCTTCGATAAAGCGTCGATAACCGGTCTTGATTTCTCGGGTTTGATCCGGCGGGAGCGCCAGCTCGCCGAAATCCTGACCGATCGCTTCTTCGCGGCTCCAGCCCAGCATCGACTCGGCGTGCGGGCTCCAATCGGTGATCCGCCCCTGCGCGTCGAGCTGCACGAACGCGTCGAGCGCCGTATCGATGATCGCGCGCGACATCTGCTCGCTGCGACGAAGCGCGTCCTCGGCCTTCTTGGTCTTCGTAATGTCGTGGTAAACCATCACGGCGCCCTGAATCTCGCCGGTTTCATTCCGCAACGGGCGGCCGTTCGCGATCAGATAGGAACGGCGCGTCGAGCCGATCGGCTGCACCGCGAACTCGAAATTGATGATAGTCTCGCCGCGAAAGGCGCGGAGCAGCGGCGACTGATCCTGTGCCATCGGATTGCCGTCCGCATCGAACCGGTCGAACGATCGGGTGGTGTTGAGCATGCCGACGCCAGACAGCTGGCCGAAGGTTTCCCGAGCGGCCGGATTGGTGAGAATCACCATGCCATTGGCGTCGGCGACCAGCACCGGATCGACCATGTTGTCGATGGTGTTCTGCAGCACTTCGGCGATTCGCGAGCGCTGCTCGACCTCGGAGGCCAACGCCTCCGCCTTGCGCTGGGACTCTGAAGCCATCCGCGTAAAAGCGTCGGCCAGCATGTTGATCTCGTGGCCACCGCCGGTTTTCACCTTGACCGGCACACCGCTCGATGAGAACGCCACGATCGAATTGGTGATGCGCACGAGCGGACGGGTGAGCGAGCGCGCCAGCGGAAACGCCATCAGCATCGCCACCAGGATCGCCACCGTGCCGCCCAGGATGGTGGAATTCCGCACCGCCGTTTGCACCGACGTCAACGACACGTAGGGCCGCATTTCCACCACCGCGAGCCTCGGTCCGTTCGGCAACTCGGCCCAATCCCACCCGGCGCCGAACCGATCGCCGGCGCTGTCGGCGACCAGTGTAGGGGTATCGCCACCCTTGCGGAGCAGCAGCAGTTCGGACATGCGCGGGAAGTCGTCCTGGATGCGGCTCGGCTTGCCGAGGTCGAAGCCGAACTCACGCGACCGGTCGGGATGCAGCAAGTAGTCGCCATCGGCGTTGACGACGTAGATGATGCTGCTGCCGTCGGAGCTCTCGCGGATCCGCTCGAGCGTCCCGCTCAGATCCGTATTGATGACGAGGAGACCGAGCCGCGTGCCATCGGCCCCGTCGATCGGCGCCATGGTCCGCACCGTCGGCACATAGGGTGTCTCGAGCCCGGTCGCAGTCTTGTTCAGCTCGACCTTCGACATCGCCACCCGGTTGGGCGGCAACGCCATGCCTTCCTTGACGTACGTGCGATCGCCGCGGCGGGTCAGCTCGGACTGCGGCACAGCCCGAATGCTGCCGTTTGGACCGAGCCGATCGACCCGCACCAGTTCGCGGCCGCCGTCCTCCGGGCCGATCACGCGCAGAATTGCACAGCTCGGCTTTGCCACCAGCTCGGCGATGAAACGGGCTTCGATCCGCTTACGCCAGTTCGCCGGCTCCTCGCCGGTGGTTTGCAGGCTGTCACGCCGGGCTGTGAGCAGGTCGCGCAATGCCGCGGAGGATTGCGCCCCGACTGCGTCGGCGTGCGTATTCTGCAGTGAGGTCTCGATCAGCAGCGCGTTGAGCTGAGCGTGGGTGTGAAGCCGCATCAGCGCCCGCGGCATCACCAGATCGACGACGTTCTGGTAATTGAGAAATCCGAGCACCGCGGTGGTCACCAAAACCAGCGCTACCATGGCGAGGGTCAGCCGGGTCGACAGTTTCATGAAGGCCCCTGCGATGGCGACCGCACCGGCGCGCATGGAAGAGCGACGGCGGCGGCTTATGCTGCGGTATGCGCTCGAATGGGCGATCAGACCGACGTGAAGAAGTTGTGCGATCGGCCGATCGCTCCGTCACCTCGGGAAAGTACGTGATTCGAACGAAGGTATATTCCTGGTAGTGATACCGGGAGGTCGCACGTTCGATTGCGGCTCCTGCTTGGCGAGCCGCCAACTCGGCAGCTAGCACGCACGCACGACAAAACGGCCGGGTCGAACGACCCGGCCGCCGAAATCTCAATCAGGCCTGAACTGGCGAAGCGGCGATCAGCTCGCCGCGGCAACCGGCGCGCCAGCCGTCTTCTTGGCGATCGCGCGCTTCAGCTCCACCGCCTTCGGCGACAGCTCGGCGTCGCGAGCCTTGAGCAGGTAGGCGTCGAGGCCACCGCGGTGGTCGACGCTCTTCAGCGCGTTGGTCGAAACGCGCAGCCGCACCGCGCGGCCGAGCGCATCCGACAGGAAAGTGACGTTGACCAGGTTGGGCAGGAAACGCCGCTTGGTCTTGATGTTCGAATGGCTGACCTTGTGGCCGACCTGGGCACCCTTGGCGGTCAGTTCGCAGCGCCGAGACATGGCGAAAATCCTCTGTCATCCCCCGCCGGCCCACCAGCAGGCGCGGGGCTTCATCATTCGTCCGTTTTCAGGAACCGCGGACCTATAAAAGGGCTGGCGCGCAGCGTCAAGCGACGGCTGCGCCGGAACCCGAAAATGCCGAATCGGGAACTGCCGTTAGGTGCCCGGCGATACGCGGATTTGCGGGCACCATCAAGCATCTGGCACCATATAAAGGACGTAATCGGTTCCGACACCAACAAATCGGCCCGGTGCGAGTTGACCCATCGACGGCGCCCTCCGCGCCAGGCAGGACATCGTTCGTGAACATCAGCAGCCGCCACATTGCCACTGTCATTCCCGCGGCGACCCGGTACGCGGGTCTGGGCGGGCTGCTGGCTGCCGCCGCGGTGCTGACGGCTGTTCCTGCGGCTGCTCAGGGCAAGCTCGACGCCCGCTATGAAGCCTCCCTCGCCGGGATCGAGGTCGGCAAGGGCGCGTGGGTGATCCAGGTCGACGACGATTTCTATTCGGCATCCGCGACCGGGACGACCTCCGGCGTGATGCAGGCGTTTTCCAGTGGCCACGGCCGCGGCGAAGCGCAGGGCCGAGTGATCAACGGCCAGCTGGTGCCGGGCAACTACATGGCCAGCATCACGGGCGGTAAGAAAACCGAAACCATCCGCATCACGCTCGCGAACGGCAGCGTCAAAGAGTCGAGCATCGAGCCCGAGCCGCCACCGGACGACGACCGCATCCCGGTGACGGACGCGCATCGCCGTGGTGTGATCGATCCGATGACGGCGTCGTTCCTGCGCGTGCCGGGCACCGGCGACGTGCTCAGCCCGGACTCCTGCCGGGTGTCGACGCCGATCTTCGACGGCCGCATGCGCTACGATCTGCGGATGGAGTACAAGCGCACCGAGACGGTGAAGGCCGAAAAAGGCTATCGTGGGCCGGCTCTGGTGTGCGCGGTGTATTTCAGCCCGGTGTCGGGCTACATCCCGGATCGTGCCGCGATCAAGTACCTGATCAAACAGCGCGACATGGAAGTCTGGCTGGCACCGATCGCCGACACCCGCGTGCTTGCGCCCTTTCGGCTGAAGATCCCGACGCCGGTCGGCAACGCGATGCTGGAAGCAACGCAATTCATCACCCAGGCCGCACCTCCGAAGTCGGCATCACGCGCGCAATAGAGCGCGGCCCCGCCTGCCGGTGATCGGCGGCGCTGAATCATGTTGACTCCCGTCGGAATCGCGGAACGCATGAACCGCGGCGAACTCACCCGGGCGAAGAGGATAATGGCCTGTCTTTTTACCTGATCTTGAGCGCGCCGCTGAGCCCTGTACGACATATTGCGTCAGCCACTCCCGACTCAGAACGAGTCAGCGATTCGGCCGCGTTTCGTTCCGGACTCGTTCCAGCCCTTAATCGGCGATTGCTGCGGCGTCGCGATGTGACACAGATCTGACCGCGACCACGCAGAAATCCACTCGAAATGCCCAACCTGTACTCTGAAGCGTTTACCAATGACCGCGTCCCCGGCGCCGGCGTGACCGCAGTGCTAGGCCCGACCAACACCGGCAAGACGCACCTGGCGATCGAGCGGATGGTCGCGCACCCGTCGGGCCTGATCGGTCTGCCGCTGCGGCTGCTCGCGCGCGAGGTCTATAACAAGATCGTCGACAAGGTCGGCGCCAACGCAGTCGCGCTGGTCACTGGCGAAGAGAAGATCAAACCCTCCAAGCCTCGCTACTGGGTCTCGACCGTCGAGGCGATGCCGCGCGATCTCGACGTCTCGTTTCTGGCGGTCGACGAAATCCAGATCGCGGCCGACCTCGAGCGCGGCCACGTCTTCACCGATCGTATTCTGCGCCGGCGCGGCCGCGACGAGACGCTGCTGCTCGGCGCCGCGACGATGCGGCCGATGATCGAGCGGCTGTTGCCCGGCGCCAGCATCGTCACCCGGCCGCGGCTGTCGCAGCTCGAATATGCCGGCGACCGCAAGCTGACCCGTCAGCCACGACGGACCGCGATCGTGGCGTTCTCGGCCGACGAGGTCTATGCGATCGCCGAATTGATCAAGCGCCAGCACGGCGGTGCCGCGGTGGTGCTGGGCTCGCTGAGCCCGCGCACCCGCAACGCCCAAGTGGCGATGTTTCAGTCCGGCGACGTAGATTACCTGATCGCCACAGATGCAATCGGCATGGGGCTCAACCTCGACGTCGACCACGTCGCGTTCGCGTCCGACCGCAAATTCGACGGCTATCAGTTTCGCCGCCTGACCCCGCCTGAATTCGCACAGATCGCCGGGCGCGCCGGCCGCGCCACCCGGGACGGCACCTTCGGCACCACCGGGCGCTGCGCGCCGTTCGAGCCCGAGCTGGTCAACGCGTTGCAAAACCACAGCTTTGAACCGGTGAAGATGCTGCAATGGCGCAACGCCGAGCTGGATTTCGCCTCGCTCGGCGCGCTGCAAGTGTCGCTGGCGGAGTCGCCCCGGCACGAGGCGCTGACGCGCGCCCCGGTCGCCGAGGATCTCCGCGTTCTCGACCACGTTGCCCGCGACCCCGAGGTGCGCGAAATCGCGCAGGGCAAAGCCGCGGTGGAGCGGCTATGGGATGTCTGTCAGGTCCCGGACTACCGTAAGATCGCACCAGCGGCTCATGCCGAGCTAGTGATCACGCTGTACCGGTTCTTGATGCAAAAGGGGCGGATACCGGATAGCTGGTTCGCTGCCCAGGTCGATCAGGCGGATCGCACCGACGGCGGTATCGACACGCTTTCCGCGAGAATTGCGCAAATCCGCACCTGGACCTTCGTCGCCAACCGACCGGATTGGCTCGCCGACCCCGAACACTGGCAGGGCATCTCGCGCGACGTTGAAAATAAATTGTCAGATGCGTTGCATGAACGGCTCACGGAACGTTTCGTCGATCGCCGGACCAGTGTATTGATGCGCCGCCTGCGGGAAAACACGATGTTGAATACGGAAATTGGCAAGACTGGTGAGGTGATCGTCGAGGGCCACGTGATTGGCCGGCTCGATGGCTTCACCTTTGCGCCCGACGCGGCCGAGGCCGGCTCGGATGCGAAGGCGTTGCAGGCGACGGCGCAAAAGGCGCTAGCCGGCGAAATCGACGCGCGCGCCGAGAAATTGTCGAACGCACCGGACGATCAGTTCATCCTGACC
>NZ_QTKI01000283.1:0-6362 GCF_010820945.1 Rhodopseudomonas sp. BR0C11 | reverse complement strand
CGCCTTTGTATCGCGGCTTTGAGCAGATCCTGCGCGGGCGATCGGCGATGGATGCGCTGACGCTGGTGCCGCGGATCTGCGGCATCTGCTCGGTGTCGCAGTCGATGGCCGCGGTGGCGGCGCTGCGGGCCGCCGGCGGGGTGCGGCCGGCGCGCAACGGCGTGCTCGCCGCCAATCTGGCGCACGCCGCCGAGAACGCAGCCGATCACCTGACCCACTTCTATCTGTTCTTCATGCCGGACTTCGCCCGCGACGCTTATGCGGACCGGCCGTGGCATCCTGAGATCGCGGCCCGGTTCAAGGCGGTGCAGGGCAGTGCGGCGCAGGCGATGCTGCCGGCGCGGGCGCGGCTGTTGCAGATCATGGGCCTCGTCGCCGGCAAATGGCCGCACAGCCTGGCGTTTCAGCCGGGCGGTACCACCTGCGCGATCGATCTCGGCGAGCGGGTTCAGCTTCTGTCGATCATCGGCGACTTCCGCGACTTTCTCGAACGCACCGTATTCGGCGACAATCTCGACAACGTGCTGGCGATCGACAGCGTGGCGACCCTCGAAGCATGGCGGGATGGCCGCGGCAGTGATTTCGCCGGCTTTCTCGGCATTGCCGATGATCTTGCGCTTTACCAGCTCGGCCGGATCGCACTGCCGCTGATGAGCTTCGGCGCCTATCAGGGCGAGGATGCAGCTCTGTTTGCAGCCGGCGTGCTCGATCCTTCCAGTGCGGAGCGGACGTCGTTCGATCCCGCCGCGATCACCGAGGATGTGGCTCACGCCTGGATGCGCGAGACTTCATTGTCGCCGATGGAAGCCGACACCGATCCCGATGCCGACAAGCCGGCCGGCTATAGCTGGTGCAAGGCACCCCGGCTCGCCGGCGGCCCGGCCGAAGTCGGTGCCCTGGCGCGGCAGGCGGTCGACGGCGATCCGCTGATCCGGGATTGTCTCACCCGTTTCGGCCCCTGCGTCACCACCCGCGTTGTCGCGCGATTGCGCGAGACGGCCCGGCTGGCGCTGGCAATGCACCAGTGGGCACGGCAGCTCGATCTTGCCGAACCGTTTCTGGAACGGGGCGAGCGTGGCCGCGACGGGACCGGCATCGGCCTCGTCGAAGCTGCCCGCGGCGGCCTCGGCCATTGGATCGAACTGCGCGGTGACAGCATCCGCCGTTATCAGATCATTGCGCCGACCAGCTGGAATTTCTCGCCGCGTGATCGCAACGGCGTTCCCGGCCCGCTCGAACAAGCGCTGGTCGGCACGCCGGTCGGCGACGCCGGCGCGCGCGCGGTCACGATCCAGCACGTCGTGCGTTCGTTCGATCCCTGCATGGTGTGCACTGCACACTAACTGCTTGGCAGATCGCACCTGCGGTCACTCGGTTGTCAGCGCCGCAACCGGCTTATCACCTCGTCGTTTCCCGAAGCTCACGGGCCTCACCCAAGCGCGCCGCGCTTTACCGTTCGTATCAAGCACTTGATGCACCGCATCATTTCTGCGCGTCGCTGGCATGGTTCTTGCGATCTCTCGTGAAGTTGCGAAGTCCGGAACGAGACTTCGAGAGGGCGGGACACCGGGAGCCATCATGGGTGCAGTGACGGAAACCTTTTACGAGGTGATCAGGCGGCAGGGGATCACGCGGCGCAGCTTCGTGAAGTTCTGCAGTCTCACGGCCACCAGTCTCGGCCTCGGGCCGGTCGGCGCCACCCAGATCGCGCATGCGCTGGAGACCAAGCCGCGCGTGCCGGTGATCTGGATGCACGGGCTGGAATGCACCTGCTGCTCGGAAAGCTTCATTCGCTCGGCGCATCCTCTGGTGAAGGATGCGGTGCTGTCGATGATCTCGCTCGATTACGACGACACCATCATGGCGGCGGCCGGCCATCAGGCCGATGCGATCCTCGAAGAGACTCGCAAGAAGTACAAAGGCCAGTACGTGCTGGCGGTGGAAGGCAATCCGCCGCTGAACGAAGACGGCATGTTCTGCATCGACGGCGGCCGCCCCTTCGTCGAGAAGCTGAAGGAAATGGCCGAGGACTCGATGGCGGTGATCGCCTGGGGCAGCTGCGCCTCGTGGGGCTGCGTGCAGGCCGCCAAGCCGAACCCGACCAACGCGACCCCGATCGACAAGGTGATCCGCAACAAGCCGGTGATCAAAGTGCCGGGCTGCCCGCCGATCGCCGAGGTGATGACCGGCGTCGTCTCCTACATCATCACCTTCGGACGCCTGCCCGAGCTCGACCGCCAGGGCCGGCCGAAGATGTTCTACTCCCAGCGCATCCACGACAAATGCTATCGCCGGCCGCATTTCGACGCCGGTCAGTTCGTCGAAGAATGGGACGACGACGGCGCGCGCAAGGGCTATTGCCTCTACAAGATGGGCTGCAAGGGCCCGACCACCTACAACGCCTGTTCGACGGCACGCTGGAACGGTGGCGTGTCGATCCCGATCCAGTCGGGCCATGGCTGCATCGGCTGCTCGGAAGACGCGTTCTGGGACAAGGGCTCGTTCTACGACCGGCTCACCACCATCAATCAGTTCGGTATCGAGGCCAACGCCGACAAGATCGGCGCCACGGTTGCCGGCGTCGTTGGCACGGCGATCGCCGCGCACGCCGCGGTGACCACCGTGCGCAATCTGTCGCGCCGCAAGGAAGTCCCGAACGGCAACGGCACCTCCAACGGCAAGTCGGCTTAAGGCCCAGGACGCAGCATCATGACCAACGTCACGACTCCCAACGGCTTCAAGCTCGACAATGCCGGCCGCCGCGTCGTCGTCGATCCGGTGACCCGGATCGAGGGGCACCTGCGCGTCGAGGTCAATGTCGATAGCAACAATATCATCCGCAATGCGGTGTCGACCGGCACGATGTGGCGCGGCATCGAGGTGATCCTCAAGGGCCGCGATCCGCGCGACGCCTGGGCGTTCACCCAGCGGATCTGCGGCGTCTGCACGGGCACTCACGCGCTCACGTCGGTGCGCGCGGTCGAGAACGCGCTGAAGATCAACGTGCCGGAGAACGCCAACACCATCCGCAACATCATGCAGCTCGCGCTGTATGTGCACGACCATCTGGTCCACTTCTATCATCTGCACGCGCTCGACTGGGTCGACGTGGTGTCGGCCCTGAAGGCCGATCCGAAAGCCACCTCGGCGCTGGCGCAGTCGATCTCGCCGTGGCCGATGTCGTCGCCCGGTTACTTCAAGGATCTGCAGATCCGTCTGACCAAGTTCGTCGAGAGCGGCCAGCTCGGCCCGTTCAAGAACGGCTATTGGGGCCATCCCGCCTACAAGCTGCCGCCTGAAGCCAATCTCATGGCGGTGGCGCACTATCTCGAAGCGCTCGATTTCCAGAAGGAGATCGTCAAGATCCACACCATCTACGGCGGCAAGAACCCGCATCCGAACTGGCTGGTCGGTGGCGTGCCGTGCTCGATCAACGTCGATGGCACCGGCGCGGTCGGCGCGATCAACATCGAGCGGCTCAATCTGGTGTCGTCGATCATCGACCAGACCGTCGCCTTCGTCGAGCAGGTCTACGTGCCCGATCTGGTGGCGATTGCCGGATTCTATAAGGACTGGCTGTATGGCGGCGGGCTGTCGTCGAAGTCGGTGATGTCCTACGGCGATCTGCCGGAATACGCCAACGACTATTCCGACAAGAGCCTGATGCTGCCGCGCGGCGTGATCATCAACGGCAATCTGAACGAGGTGCTGCCGGTCGATCTGAGCGCGCCGGACCAGATCCAGGAATTCGTCACGCACTCGTGGTACAAGTACGCCGACGAGGGCAAGGGCCTGCATCCGTACGACGGCGTCACCGAGCCGAACTTCGTGCTCGGCCCCAACGCCAAGGGCACCCGCACCAACATCGAGGCGCTGGATGAGTCCGCCAAATACTCGTTCCTGAAGGCGCCGCGCTGGAAGGGCCACGCGGTCGAGGTCGGTCCGCTGGCGCGCTACATCATCGGCTACGCCCAGGGCAAGCCGGAGTTCAAGGAGCCGACCGAAAAGCTCCTGAAGACGCTCGATGTGCCGGTCACCGCGCTGTTTTCGACGCTGGGCCGCACCGCGGCGCGCGGCCTCGAATGCCAGTGGGCGGCGCGCAAGCTGCGCGCGGCGCAGGACAAGCTGATGGCCAGCATCAAGGCCGGTGACCTGTCCACCGCCAACACCGACAAATGGCACCCGTCGAGCTGGCCGAAAGACGTCAAGGGCGTCGGCTTCACCGAGGCGCCGCGTGGTGCGCTGGCGCACTGGGTCAAGATCAAGGACACCCGGATCGACAACTATCAGTGCGTGGTGCCGACCACCTGGAACGGCAGCCCGCGCGATCCGCAAGGCAACATCGGTGCTTTCGAGGCGGCGCTGCTCGACACCCCGATGGCCGACCCGAACCAGCCGCTGGAGATCATCCGTACGCTGCATTCGTTCGATCCGTGCCTAGCCTGTTCGACCCACGTGATGAGCGAGGACGGTCAGGAAATGGCACAGGTCAAGGTCAGCTGACGCAGGGGAGGCGACGATGACCACGGAAATCGCACGGGTCCAGGGCGCCATCGACTCGGCCGGGGAACGCGCCCGGTCGTTGCAGACGGTCTATGTCTATCAGGCGCCGGTGCGGCTGTGGCACTGGGTCAACGCGCTGTTGATCGTGGCGCTGTGCGTCACCGGCTATCTGATCGGTTCGCCGCCGCCTTCGGTGCCCGGCGAGGCCAGCGCCAGCTTCCAGATGGGCTATATCCGCTTCATTCACTTCGCGTCGGGCCAGACGCTGATCGTGTTCTTCATCCTGCGGGCCTACTGGGCGATCGTCGGCAACAAATACTCCAAGCAGCTGTTCTACATGCCGATCACCAGCCGGACCTGGTGGTGGGGCATGATTTACGAGTTCAAATGGTACGCCTTCCTGGTGAAGGATCCGAAGAAGTACATCGGCCACAATCCGCTGGCGCACGTGGCGATGTTCACCTTCATGCTGTTCATGATCTTCATGATGTGCAGCGGCATGGCGCTTTATGCCGAAGGCCAGGGCATTGATAGCTGGCAGTACAAGATGTTCGGCTTCATGTTCTCGATCTTCCCGAACAGCCAGGATCTGCACACCGTGCATCATCTCGGAATGTGGGCGATCGTGGTGTTCGTGATCGTGCACATCTACGCGGCCGTGCGCGAGGATATCCTCAGCCGCCAGAGCATGATCTCGTCGATCGTCTCCGGCGAACGCCTGTTCCGCGACGATCTGCCGGATTGAGGTTGGTTGAAGTGGGTTTCTCCCCATCATTGCGAGCGCAGCGAAGCAATCCAGAGGTGCGGTGCACGGAGCTGGATTGCTTCGTCGCTTCGCTTCTCTCAATGACGCATTGAACCGTGAGAACTCCATGACAGATGCGCCCCGCGTCCTGATCCTCGGTATCGGCAACATTCTGTGGGCCGACGAAGGCTTCGGCGTGCGTGCGGTCGAAGCGTTTCACCGCGCCTACGACGTGCCGGCCAACGTCACCGTGCTGGATGGCGGCACCCAGGGGCTCTACCTCGTCAACTTCCTGCAGGACCATGACCACCTGCTGGTGTTCGACGCGATCGATTACGGGCTCGAGCCCGGCACGCTGAAGCTGGTGCGCGGCGATGAAGTGCCGAAATTCACCGGCGCCAAAAAGATGAGCCTGCATCAGACCGGGTTTCAGGAGGTGCTGAGTGCCGCCGATCTGCTCGGCGCGGCGCCGCGCGAGCTGGCGTTGATCGGCTGCCAGCCGCTCGATCTGGAAGATTGGGGCGGAGCGCTGACCGAGCCGGTGCGCGGCCGTATCGCTGAATCACTGGCGATGGCCTGCGCGATTCTGACCGAGTGGGGCGTGCCGGTGGTGCCGCGCGACGAGCCGTTGCCCGAAGGCGCCGCGCTGCTCGCCAATGATATCGATCACGACCATTACGAACGGCGCGAAGCCGCCGCATCTCCCACGATCTGAGCGAGGAAACCTCATGACCCGTCTGCTCCGCGCCGGCACCGCCCTGATTGCGCTGCTCGGCCTGTCCGGCCTCGCCGAGGCCCACACCGGCGTTCACCTGATGGCGGCGGACGGTTTCGCCGCCGGCTTCGTGCATCCGTTCAGCGGCCTCGACCACCTGCTGGCGATGGTGGCGGTCGGCCTGTGGGCGTGGTCGCTCGGCGGCGCGGCGCGCTGGATCGTGCCGGCGAGCTTCGTGGCACTGCTGGCCATTGGCGCGACGCTCGGCGCGTCCGGCGTCTCGCTGCCGGCGGTCGAGCCGATGATCGCGCTGTCGGTGATCGCGCTCGGCGTACTGGTGGCGCTGTCGGTGCGGGTGCCGACGATCGCTGCCGCCGCGGCAGTGGCGCTGTTCGGCCT
>NZ_QTKI01000282.1:0-6381 GCF_010820945.1 Rhodopseudomonas sp. BR0C11 | reverse complement strand
AATTCGTCGGCAGCGTCAGAGTTGTATAAGAGACAGCACGCTTTGTTGGCGAGCGCCACGGTGGTGCCGCGATCGACCGCCGCCAGCGCCGGCTTCAGACCGGCCGCCCCCGAAATCGCCGCCATCACCCAATCGGCCGGCCGGGCCGCAGCTTCGATCACTGCGCTCTCGCCCGCACCGCAGGCGACGTCGGTCCCAGCGAGCGCCGCGCGCAATTCACCGAGGCGAGCCGGATCGGCAACGGCGACAAAGCGAGCGTTGAACTCCTTGGCCAGCTTGGCGAGGCCGGCGACATTGGCGTTGCCGGTCAGCGCCTCGACCCGGTAGCGCTCGGGCTCGGCACGGATCAGGTCCATCGTGCTGTCACCGATCGAACCGGTGGCGCCGAGCACACTGACGGTGCGGACGCCGCTATGGGCACGCTCGGCGTTTTTCAAGGGAACAGGGCTCATTGCGTCACCACACCATCAATCCGCGGCCAATACCATCCAGCGGTCCGCGCGTCAGCCCGATCAATACCGCTACCACCACGGCCGCCACATAGCCGTCGAGCCGATCCATCAACCCGCCGTGGCCGGGAATGATGTGGCTGGAGTCTTTTACGCCGAAACGGCGCTTGACCGCGGATTCGAACAGATCACCGAGCTGAGAAACAGTTGAAAGGATCGCTGCAAGCACAAGCAGCGGCAGCATTTTTCCGAGGCCGAAGAAGGCAAAGCCAGCCGCGATCACGAGGCTCAGAACGAAGCCGCCGATCGCCCCCGCCCAGGTCTTCTTCGGGCTGACCCGCGGCCACAGCTTCGGCCCGCCAATCCCGCGACCGGCGAAATAGCCGCCGATGTCGGTGACCCAGACGATCAACAGAATCAGCATCAAGGCGGCGAAGCCATAGTCCGGATCAGCGCGGATCAGGATCGAGGCGACCAGGGCAGCCGCGGCGTAGCCGAAGCCAGAAGTCGCCCAACGGCGCTGCCCGCCGCCGAGCAGCGCCAAAACGGCCAGCGCAAGCATGATCGCCGCAGCAGCCAACCACGGCACGCCGGCTCCCAGCGCGGCACCGCAGACCACAAGGCCGAGGCCACCTACCCCGACGACCGGCCAGTTACGGCCGAGGCCGACGATACTCAGCCATTCCAACCACAAGCCGACCGCGATGGCGGTCGCGAGCACAGCCCACGGCCAGCCCCCGAGATAAGCGATCGCGATCGCGCCCGGCGCCAGCACCAGCGCGGCTGCGATTCGCAAAATCAGATTCCGGGACCCCTGCTCGGCCGCCGGCGCCGGCGCCGCCTTGTCCTGGCTCACGCGTGTCACGATCCTGTTTTGGCGGCCAACCCGCCGAACCGGCGCTCGCGCCGCGAATATTCGGCGATCGCGCCTTCCAGCGCGGCCTTGTCGAAATCCGGCCAGTGAATGGGCACGAATACCAATTCACTGTACGCCGCCTGCCACATCAGGAAATTCGACAATCGTTGTTCTCCGCTGGTGCGGATAATCAGGTCGGGATCCGGAATATCGGGGGCGTCGAGATAACGGCCGAGAGTCTCGATATCGATCGTCGCCGGGTCGCGCTTGCCTTCGGCGACTTCGCGCGCCAGGCGCTGCGCCGCATTGGCGATCTCCTGGCGAGAGCCGTAGTTGAACGCCACCACCAGATTGAGCTTGGTGTTGTTGCGGGTCAGCTCCTGCGCCTCGTCGAGCATGGCGCACAGGTCGCGGTCGAGCCGATCCCGCTCGCCGATCACCCGGATGCGGACGCCGTCGCGGTGGAGCGATGCGAGATCGTTGCGGATGAAACGGCGCAGCAGCCCGAACAGATCGACGATTTCGGTCGCCGGCCGCGCCCAGTTTTCGGAGCTGAACGAGAAGATGGTCAGATAGCGGATGCCGAGTTCGCTGGAAGCGCGGACGACACGGCGGAGCGCTTCGACGCCGCGGCGATGGCCTTCGGCACGCGGCAGCCCCCGCGCGGCGGCCCAGCGGCCGTTGCCGTCCATGATGATCGCCACGTGCGCGGGCGCGCTCGGTGGATCGGACGGATCAGGCAGAGGCGCGGCAGCTTTCGACATAGCTCATTCCCGAAGCGTCATCCCGCGAGAAGGTCACCGGCTCGCTGCCAGAAATTATTCGAGATCAGTAAGTTATAGTCGCCACGACGACAAGGCCCGAGATGTGCCCGCGGTCGCTGCAAAACCGCCCGGGTCCCGAACTGGGCGGCGATCCGTTTGGCCGGATCACCGCCGGGACGCGGCCGGGCGACCACGTCCCGCACGCACGGTCGAAAGATTAGACCGTAAGGATTTCCTTTTCCTTGTTCGCGAGCAACTGATCGATCTCAGCGATCGTGGCGTCGGTGGCCTTCTGCACCTCCTGGTCGAGGCGCTTCTGATCGTCCTCGGAGATCTCGTGGGCCTTCTCCAGCTTCTTGATGGTGTCGAGGCCGTCACGGCGGACATGGCGGACGGCGACGCGAGCAGCTTCGGCGTATTTGTGTGCGACCTTGACCAGCTCCTTGCGGCGCTCCTCGTTGAGTTCGGGGATCCGCAGCCGGATCACCTGCCCTTCAGTCGCCGGCGACAGGCCGAGGTTCGAATCGACGATCCCCTTCTCCACCGCCTTCACCATCGACTTGTCCCAGACCTGCACCGAGATCAGTCGCGGCTCCGGCACCGACACGGTGGCGACCTGGTTGAGCGGCATGTGGCTGCCATAGGCATCGACCTGCACCGGCTCGAGCATCGAGGCCGAGGCGCGCCCCGTGCGAAGACCGCCGAGCTCGTGCTTCAGGGACTGCGCAGCGCCCTGCATACGCCGCTTCAATTCGTTGACGTCGAACTTGTCGGACATACCCGCCTCTCTGGTTTCTCGAATCTCAAATCAACATCGGCGCGCGATAGGCGCGTGATCGCTTATCAGCCCGCGACTACAGTGGCCCGTCCCGCGCCGCTGAGCACCGCGCCGATCGAACCGGGTTCGGCGATCGAGAACACGATGATAGGCAGCGAGGTTTCACGGGCAAGCGCGAAAGCCGTCGCATCCATCACCTTGTAGCCGCCGGCAAGCGCTTCGGAATGAGTGAGTTTCTCGAACCGCTTCGCATTCGGATCGAGCTTCGGATCGGCGCTGTAAACGCCGTCGACATTGGTCGCCTTGAGCACCGCGCCGGCGCCGATTTCAGCGGCCCGAAGCACGGCGGCGGTATCAGTGGTGAAATACGGATTGCCGGTGCCGGCGGCGAGCAGCGCGATGCCGCCCTCGCGCAGCGTCTGCTCGGCGGCAGCGCGCGTATAAAGCTCGCAGACTTCCGGCATCATCAATGCGGCCAGCGTGCGCGCCTTCTGGCCGTGACGCTGCAGCGCTTCGGCGAGCGCCAGGCAGTTCATCACGGTGGCCAGCATGCCCATGGTGTCGCCGGTGGTCCGGGACACGCCGCGGGCGGAAACTTCGACGCCGCGGAAGATGTTGCCGCCGCCGATCACGACGGCGATTTCGATGCCGAGGCCACGTGCGGCGATCAGTTCGCCGGCGACGCGATCGATGGTGGCCTGATCGATACCGTAGTCCTGGGGACCGGCGAAGTATTCGCCCGACAGCTTGACCAGCACACGACGATAGATTGGCTCAGCCATGTTGCGGTCGCTCCCTTGAAGATTGGCTCCCGGCCCGAAGGCCGGGAGGATTTCGCGTGAGCCGCGATTACTTCTGGCCGGAAGCGGCAGCGACTTCGGCGGCGAAGTCGGAGGTCTGCTTCTCGATGCCTTCGCCGAGCGCGTAGCGCACGAAGCCGGTGATCTTGATCGGCGCACCGACCTTGCCTTCGGCTTCCTTGACCGCCTGCGCGACCGACTTGCCCTTCTCGTCGTGGATGTAGGCCTGCTCGAGCAGGCAGACTTCCTTGTAGTAGGTCTTCAGGCCGTTCTCGACGATCTTCTCGATCATGTTTTCCGGCTTGCCCTGCTGACGATACTTGTCGGCCATCACCTCGCGCTCGCGCTGCACGACAGCCGGATCGAGGCTGGTCGGATCGAGCGCTTGCGGGTTCGCAGCGGCGACATGCATCGCGAGCTGGCGGCCGAGGGTCGCAAGCTCGTCGGCCTTACCGGCGGATTCGAGCGCGACGATCACGCCCATCTTGCCGGCGCCGTCGATCACCGCGTTGTGGATGTAGCTCGCGACCACGCCCTGCGACACGCTCAGCGCAGCGGCGCGGCGCAGCGTCATGTTCTCGCCGATGGTGGCGATCGCGTCGGCAATCGCGCCGGCCACGTTGGTCGAGCCGACCGGAGCAGCGTTGATCGCGTCGATATCGGCGCCGACCTTCAGCGCGACCTGGGCGATCATCTTGACCAGCCCCTGGAACTGCTCGTTGCGCGCGACGAAGTCGGTCTCGGAATTGACCTCGATGACAACGCCCTTGGTACCGTCGGTCAGTGCGCCGATCAGACCTTCCGCGGCGACGCGGCCGGCCTTCTTGGCGGCCTTCGACAGGCCCTTCTTGCGCAGCCAATCGATCGCGGCGTCGATGTTGCCGTCGGTCTCGGCGAGCGCCTGCTTGCAATCCATCATGCCGACGCCGGTGGTCTCGCGCAGCTCCTTGACCATTGCTGCAGTAATCGTTGCCATCGCTAATAAGCCCTCTGCCTGTGACTGCGACCGCGCAGCCGAAGCCCGCGGTTCGCAATCAGGAACACATCTCAGATTTTGACGACGGAACGATGCGGCCGGAAGCCGGCCGCATCGCCTCGTATTATTCCGCCTCGGCGGTCAGCGACTTGGCCTGCGCCACCCAGGCATCGGCACGGCTCGGCAGACCGAGCTCTTCGCCGATCTGATGTGCGGTGGCCTGATCGAGCTCGGCGAGCTGCCAGAAGTGGAAGATGCCGAGGTCGTTGAATTTCTTTTCGATCGCGCCGGACACGCCCGGCAGCTTCTTGAGGTCGTCCGGGGTACCACGCGGACCCGGCAGGCCCTGGAAGGTGGTCGCCTGCGCCGCCGGCAGGTCTTCACGCAGCGGCTGCGACGCCGCTCCGATGTCGACGCCCATGTCGCCCTGCGCGCGCGAAATGCCATCGATCACCGCACGGGCGACCAGGTCGCAGTACAGCGCGATCGCGCGGCCGGCGTCGTCGTTGCCGGGAACCAGATAGGTGATGCCCTTCGGATCGCAGTTGGTATCGACGATCGCAGCGACCGGGATGCCGAGACGCTGGGCTTCCTGGATCGCGATGTCTTCCTTGTTGGTGTCGATCACGAAAATCAGGTCGGGCAGACCGCCCATGTCCTTGATGCCGCCGAGCGAGCGATTGAGCTTGTCGCGCTCGCGCTGCAGCTCCAGACGCTCCTTCTTGGTGTAGGCATTGGCGTCGGCCGAGCTCAGCACGTCTTCGAGGTGACGCAGGCGGCGGATCGAGCCCGAGATCGTCTTCCAGTTGGTCAGCGTGCCGCCGAGCCAGCGCGAGTTGACGAAGTACTGAGCCGAACGCTTGGCGGCATCAGCCACGGCGTCCTGCGCCTGGCGCTTGGTGCCGACGAACAGCACGCGGCCGCCCTTGGCGACGGTGTCGCTGATCGCCTGCAGCGCGCGATGCAGCAGCGGCACGGTCTGCGTCAGGTCGACGATGTGGATGTTGTTGCGGACGCCGAAAATGTAGTCCGCCATCTTCGGATTCCAGCGATGCGACTGGTGACCGAAATGCACGCCAGCTTCGAGCAGCTGACGCATAGAGAATTCAGGAAGCGCCATTGTATCTTCTCCGGTTGGTTCCTCCGGAAACGTGTGGGCAACCGTGCCGAACTGGGGACGAATCCCTTCGCGGCCCGGTGCCACCGGACGGCCTTGTGAGCCATGTTTCCGTGTGAGATGGCGCGCGTTATAGCGGGATTCCCCGATAACGCAAGGCGGAGCGGCCGAGATCGCGCCTGGGAATGGCGGACCGCGATGGCCGCGATCCGCCAGTTTGACCTGCCCTCGCCCCGCTCAGCACTCCTTCACGCCCGGCGGGCACCGTTTGGCGGGGCCCTGCGGCCGCGGCGGCGGGGCGGCCCTTGGCGGTGCCGGTGGCCGCGGCGGAGCCACATGGGGCGGCGGCGGTGCCGCGCGAACCGGAGCCGGCGGCGGTGCCATCCGGGGCGCCGCGTGCTGGGGTGGCGGCGGCGGAGCAACCCGGGGCGCCACATGCATCGGCGGCGGGACCGGACGGGACACCGTTGGCGGTGCGGGACGCTGGATCCGCGGAGCCGCAGGCGGCGGACGGCGATCGGCGGCGGCGCCGGGCGGCGGTCCCGCCGGTCTGGCGGGCGCCGTCACCGGCGGGGTCTGCCGCAGCCGGGCGGCGGGAGCCTGCTGCTGAGGCCGAACGGCTTCCGGACGCACCGCCGGAC